>DAOUEO010000097.1:0-10499 GCA_034430455.1 Dehalococcoidia bacterium
AGGGGCACATCCCCTGAAACCCCTGGCAAAGGGGCTTCGCCCCTCTGCACTTCCCCTTCCGACGACCGACGGGCAACTGCCGCCGACGGACACGAACCGAGCCACCCCGATTGACGGGGCGGGCAGCCAGCCCTTATCATCGGAGCGATTATGACAGACAGCCAGCGCGTCCTGTCCGACAACTCCCCCTCGCTGTCAGTCCAAGAAGCCGGTCTCCTCTCCTCGGCCCGCGACCTGCTCGTCTCTCTGCGGCCGAAGCAGTGGACCAAGAACTTCCTGGTGTACATGGCGCTGCTCTTCTCCGTGGGGGAGGCATGGCACGCCAGCGACGTAGGCTCGTGGCTGCCGCTCCTGGGGAAAACGACGGCGACGTTCCTGCTGTTCTGCCTGGTGTGCAGCGCGGAGTATCTGGTGAACGATATCCGCGACCGCGAGAGCGACCTCCTCCACCCCCGCAAGCGACTGCGGCCGATAGCGTCGGGGAGGCTATCCGTGGCGACGGCGGCGGGCTGGGCGGCGGTCCTGACGGTGGTAGGGCTGGCGGGCAGCTTCGTCCTCGAGCCTCGGGTGGGCTTCGTTATCCTGGGCTACGCGGGGGTGACGCTCGCCTACTCATTCTACCTGAAGCACGTGGTGCTGCTCGACCTGATGATCATCGCCGCGGGGTTCGTGCTCAGGGCGATGGCGGGGGCGTTCGTCATCGACGTGCCCATATCGCCCTGGCTATACGCCGTGACGGCGCTGGGGGCGCTCTTCCTGGCGATCAGCAAGCGGCGCGCGGAGCTCGTGCTGCTGAAAGAGGACGCCAACCAGCACCGGCCGATCCTGGAAGAGTACACGCCGCAGCTCCTCGACCAGATGGCCTCGATAGTGACAGCGTCGACGCTGGTGGCCTACGGCCTGTATACGTTCACAGCGGCGGCGCTGCCGGCGAACCACTCGATGATGCTGACGACGCCGTTCGTCCTCTACGGCATCTTCCGCTATCTATACCTGGTGCACGCCCGCGGCGAGGGGGGAAGTCCGGAGGAGGTGCTGCTGAAGGACTGGCCGCTCATCGTCGACGTGCTGCTGTGGGTAGCGGTATCGGGGGGCATACTGGCGCTGGCAAGAGAGTAGACGATACAGGAGCGCCCGCGTGTCTTCACGCGGGCGCTCTCCTGCGAAAGGTGTTGCCTCTACTCGGTCTGGTCTTTGGCAGAATCGGGTGTTGGAGGTGGCTCCTCGGCGGCCATGGTAGCCGTAGGGCTTGGTGTCGCCGGAACGGGCTTCGCCACCTCTGTAGGAATAACCGTTCCAAGCGATCGGTAGTATGCTTCTCTGTCCTTCTCGGTGGGAGTGGGGAGTTCGGCGGCAGGGTCATAGGAAGTGAAGATAGCACCTACCGTCTCGCCAGTCTTACCGTCAACCCACATAATGCCGGTGTCCATGCACGGAATATCGTCCGGATTGATTCCACGAGGCACGGGGCCAATCCCTACGCAGATACCTTCGAAAGTGACCATCCAGACATGAGAGGGATAGCTTGTGTCTCCCCCGACTCTTTGCACCCAGACAGCTTCGGTCGGCTCAATCACTTCAATGCCGAAACCCCTGTCAACAAAGTCTCTCTTTGCTGCCGCTATTGCGTCCTCTTTGCTGATCGCACTCTCCTCTACAGGAAAAGCAAACTCAGCGCCTGCGATCTGTAGCGCACTATTAGCCCATACTGCGCTGAGCTTCTCATCCGGGGTCGCGCGTGCCTCTCGAAAACTGCCGATAGCAATCCAACCGACTACCGCAAGAACTGCACCCATCATGACAACGCCAGCAAGCAGAACAACGGCCAGCCTCAGCCTGTTCACAGCGCACCTCATCGCGGAGCTAATTTTCCGCTAGCGCAGCATTATACCACGATCTACACCCTTTCGCGCGTGGAAATGCAGGAGGCCGGCCCTGGTGGGCCGGCCTCAACGTTATCTGCCTCTTTTCGTCGCGGCGGCTAGGCGGACTCCTCATCCGCCGGCTCGTCCATGGTCTCTATCGTCTGGCCGGACTGGGTGATGAGGAGCGGCCTCTTGCGCGCCATTATCGTCTCGCCGGAGACGACGCACTTCTTGATATCCCCCCGCGACGGTATCTCGTACATCACGTCGAGGAGGACGTCCTCCAGCACGGTGCGCAGGCCGCGGGCGCCTGTCTTGTGCAGGATGGCCTGGTCGGCGCACGCCTCCAGGGCCTCGTCGCTGAACACCAGCTCGACGTCATCAAAGGAGAAGAAGCGCTGGAACTGCTTGATGAGCGCGTTCTTGGGTCGGGTGAGGATCTTCACCAGCTCTTCCTTGGCGAGAGAGGTGAGGCTTACCAGCATGGGCAAGCGGCCGACGAACTCGGGGATGAGGCCGTAGTGAAGGAGGTCGTCATGGGTGTTGTACTTGAGGAGCTCGTCGGTGAGGTCCTGGCCGGTCTTCCGCCGGATGTCGGTCGCGAAACCGATCGACTTGCGGCTCTTGCCCAGCCGCTTGTCGATGACTTTGTCCAGCCCCTCGAAGGCGCCGCCGCAGACAAACAGGATGTTGGTGGTATTGATCTGGATGAAGTCCTGGTGGGGGTGCTTGCGCCCTCCCTGGGGAGGCACATTGGCGACGGTGCCCTCGATGATCTTGAGAAGGGCCTGCTGCACCCCTTCGCCGGAGACGTCACGGGTGATGGAGGGGTTATCGCTCTTGCGGGCTATCTTGTCGATCTCGTCGATGTAGACGATGCCCCGCTCGGCGCGCTGGACGTCGTAGTCGGCGGCCTGGATGAGGTGGAGGAGGATGTTTTCGACATCCTCGCCGACGTAGCCGGCCTCGGTTAGGGCAGTGGCGTCGGCGATGGTGAAGGGGACATCCAGGACTCGCGCCAGGGTGCGGGCGAGCAGGGTCTTGCCGGTGCCGGTGGGGCCGACGAGAAGGATGTTCGTCTTCTCCAACTCGACGTCGGCGGCAGGCTGACGGGCAGCGCCGATGCGCTTGTAGTGGTTGTACACGGCGACGCTGAGCACCTTCTTGGCCTGATCCTGGCCGACGACCCACTCGTCGAGCTGCTCGCGGATGAACTTGGGCGGGGGTACGCGCTGGGCGCGGGCTTTGGCCTTGATGGGGCCGGCGGCTTCCTCTTCGATTATCTCGCGGCACAGCTCCACGCACTCGTCGCAGATGTAGACGGCGCCGGGGCCGGCGATCAGCCGCTTCACCTGGTCCTGGTTCTTTCCGCAGAAGGAGCAGTGGTACTGAATTCGGCTGCTCCGGGTTGTCGGCATCAGTTCTTACCTCGCTAGATCGACCCTACTAGTGTAGCGATCTCCATCTCCGGGTCAATGTCTATACTGGCGGCTTGGCCAGAATCTCGTCGACGATTCCGTACTCTTTGGCCTGCTGCGAGTCCATGTAGAAGTCGCGGTCGGAGTCACGGGCGATGCGCTCGACCGATTGGCCGGTGTGCTTGGCGATGATCTCGCGCAGTATCTGCTGCTCACGCAGTATCTCTTTGGCGTGGATCTCTATGTCGGCGGCCTGTCCGCGCACCCCGCCGGCGGCCTGGTGCATGTGGATGGTGGAGTTGGGCAGGGCATAGCGTTTGCCGACGGCGCCCGCCGCCAGCAGGACGGTGGCGAAGCTGGCCGACATGCCGACGCAGATGGTGGAGACCTCGGGGCGGACAAGCTGCATCGTGTCATAGATCGCCAGGCCCGCCGGGACGACGCCGCCGGGGGAGTGGATGTACATGCTGACGTCCCTGTCGGGGTCCTCGCGCTCCAGGTAGAGGAGTTGAGCGATTATGAGGTTCGCTATCTGGTCGTCGATCGGCGTGCCCAAGAAAATGATCCGCTCCTTCAAGAGAAGAGAGTAGATGTCGAAGGCGCGCTCGCCGCGAGCTCCGCTCTCGATCACCATAGGTACCAGGCCGACGGGGTCGTTTCTCATCTTTCCACTCCTGGGTCTACCTGCGGAGGGAGCGCACCCTAAGTTCAAACGTTCCCAGGGCGGCCGCCGTTACAGGTCCTATCCGCTAGATTCCGCCGATTCCGCTGGGGTATCTCCCTCCACCGCCGCCGCCGACTTGTCAGCGGAAACGATGCTGACCAGCCTGTCCCACGTCTTGCGTGTGAAGAGCGACCCGCGTATGGCGTCGCGGCCGTCCGGATTATCAAAGAGCTGGCGCACCTCCCCGGCGCGCGGGCCGGCGGTAGCGATCATCCTCTCGATCTCCTGGTCGACCTCGCTATCGCCGATCTCTATATTTTCGACTTCCGCCACCTTCGACAACAGTAGTAAGCGCCGCAACCTCTGCTCGGCGGCGGGACGTAGCTCTTCACGCACTTGCTCCTCTGTCCTGCCGACCCGCTGCAGGAAGCGCTCCAGGCCGCCGGCGTCGCCGGAAGGGCCGAGCTGCTCCCGGAGCAGGCGCTCTATCTCCCTCTCGATGAGCACCGGTGGGTACTCGAGGCGGGCGCTCTCTTCGAGGGTAGTGATGATCTGGGAGCGGTAGCCCTCCAGTGAAGACTGCTCCTCCGCCTCCCGCAGGTCCGCCGCCAGCCGCTCCCGCAGCTTCTCCAGAGAAGGGAAGCCTTCGCCGACCTGGCGGGCAAAGCCGTCGTCCAGGGGGGGCAGCTCCTCCTCCTTGATCTCATGGATGAGGACGCGGCAGCGGCAGGGCTTGCCGGCGAGGGCGGAGTCGCGAAAGTCCTCGGGGAGGAAGACCTCGATCTCCTCCTCCTTCCCCTTCTCCAGTCCGACGAGCTTCTCCACCAGCCCCGGCAGGAAGATGGGCGTGTCCTCCCGAAGCGGGAACTCGGCGTCCTTCTTGTCGAGCAGCGTGCGGCCGTCGGCGCTGATGGCGACGCTTGCCGTGAGCACGTCTCCCCATTTCGAGGGGCGCTCGACGGGCAGGAGGTTGGCATAGCGATGGCGGAGCTGATCGATGACCTCGTCCACCTGCTCGGGGAGGATGGCGACGGGGTCGCGGGGGATCCACATCCCCTGGTAGTCGCCCAGATCGATGGTCGGGCGCACGGGCACGGTGGCCTTCACGATCAGGGGTTCGGTGCTGACCACCTCCACCCGGGGCAGATCGATGGGGTCGATCTCCTGCTCCTCGACGGCCTCGCGGTAGACCTCGGGGATGAGGCGGTCGAGGGACTCTTCGAGGAGGGCGTCGCGCCCCAGATGGCGCTCGATCATCGCCCGCGGCGCCTTGCCCTTGCGAAAGCCGGGGACGTTGGCGCGGCGGGCCAGGCGCTGGTAGGCGGCGTCGAGAGACTTCTCGACCCGCTCCGGCTCGACTTCAATCTCCAGGACAACCTGGCTCTGGGGGATCCTCTCGGCGGAGACTTTCACGTCGCGACGCTCCTTCAGAACTCGAATTATAGCATGGGGCCTATCGGAGAGAAAGGGCAAGCTGGCACCCGCAGATTCGAGGCCGGAAGGCGGGCTCAGCGGGCGCGGGGGGTGAGGACGTCGTTGAGGGCGTCGCCCAGAAGATTGAAGGAGAAGATCAGCGTGGCGACGACGACGGCGGGGACGATCAGGAGATGGGGGTCGGCCTGGAGGGTGCGGATGGAGCCACCCTCGAACAGCATGACGCCGAAGCTGGGCGTGGGCGGCTGAACGCCGACGCCGAACCAGGAGAGGGCGATCTCGGTGGTGGCGATGGCGCCGAGGGAGGCGGAGAGACTGACGATGACGATGTTGCTCACGTTGGGCAAGAGATGGTGGACGATGATACGAGTGGTCGAGGCGCCCATGCCCCGCGCCGCCTGCACGTACTCCGTCTCCCGCAGGGCGAGCACCTGGGAGCGGATGAGGCGGGCGCCGCCCACCCAGGCGAAGAGGGAGAGGGCGCCGAAGATGACGACGTAGTCGGGGAAGCCGTCGATCCGCAGCGTCTCCTCCAGAGACTTCGCCCAGCCCATGTCGCGGACGCGGTCGCCGAGGGAGGCGTTGATCATGATCAGCATGGGCAGGCCGGGAAGGGCGAATAGGATGTCCCCCAGGCGCATGACGGCCGTATCGACCTTGCCGCCTACGTAGCCGGCGAGAAGCCCCAGCCCAACGGCGAGGACCAGGCCGCCGGTCGCCAGCGTGGCGACGGTGATAGCGACAGTCGTGCGGGAGGCCCAGATGACGCGGCTGAGCATGTCGCGGCCCAGGCGGTCGGTGCCGAAGGGGTGCTCCAAAGACGGGCCCTGGAGCGTGTTATCGAGGTCCTGATCGGTGAAGCTGCGCGGAGCGACCCAGGGAGCGAAGATGCCGCAGAAGTAGAAGACGGCGATGAAGGCGAGGGCGGCCACGGCGATCTTCTTGCGCAGGAGGCGGCGCATCGCCACCGCGAAGGGGCCACTCCCCTTGGCGGGACGCATCTCGCCCTCTTCAGCGGCCTCGTACAGGCTAGGAAGCTCTCTGTCTGTCATAGCGAACGCGCGGGTCTATGATCGTGTAGGCGATGTCGATGACGATGTTCATCAGGATGAAGGCGATGGCCATGATCATGGTCAGCGCCATGATGACGTTGTAGTCCCGGCCCTTGACGGATTCGAAGGCGAACTGGCCGATCCCCGGGATGCCGAGGATCGTCTCGGCGAAGAAGGCCCCCTCGAGCAGGGTGACCAGCGATATGCCGACCACGGTGACCAGGGGAAGAAGGGCGTTGCGGGTGACGTGGCGGCTCATGACGGTGAACTCGCGCAGCCCCTTGGCGCGCGCCGTGCGCACGTAGTCCTCGCCGAGGACGGCCAGGGTAGTGGCGCGGGTGAGCCGGGCGACGCCGGCGACGCCGGGCAGGGAGATGGCAAGGGCGGGCATGATGACCCGCTTGTCGAAGGCGCCGATGCAGTTCAGCGGGTCGGGCAGGAAGCCGACGTTCACGGCGCAGCTATTCCAGCCGCCGGCGGGCAGCCAGTGCAGCTTGAGGCAGAGCACGAGCAGCATCAGGGGGACGGTGACGAGTACGGGCACCGACTGGAAGAAGAGGAAGACGCTGATGGAGAAGGGGTCCGTCCACCTGCCCTGGCGGAGGGCGGCGTAGAGCCCAACAGGGATACCGACACCGAAGATGATGACAAGGGCGATGAGGCCGTACTGGGCGGAGACCCACGTCTTGCGGAAGATAAGCTCGGAGACGTCCATGTTCCGGTAGCGGAAGCTCTCTCCCAGCTCGCCGTGGGTGAGGTTCTTCAGGTAGATGGCGTACTGCTCGAGGAGAGGCTTGTCGAGCCCCTCCGCGTGGCGGACGCGCGCCAGGGCCTCGGGGTCTCTGTACTGCCCCTGGGCCACGCTCAGGGGGTCGCCCGGCCCGAAGCGGATGATGACGAAGGCGATGAACGACACGGCGAGGAGGATGACCGGGGCCCAGAGGAGCCGCCGCACGATGTAGGGTAACAGCCCTCGCATAGCCTATAGCCAGCTCCTCGCCCTCACGTCAGGTCATCCGAGCAGCGGCGCGGCGGCCGCCTCCGCAGCTACTTCACGATTGAGGCGTAGCGCAGCTTGGGGATGACCATGGGAGGGAAGATGAAGTCCTTCACGTAGGGCTTGACGACGGCGTGGTCGCGCCCGTAGTAGAGCGGGATCCAGGGCGCGTCGTCCAGGATGATCTGCTCGGTCTGCTGGTACAGGGCCAGGCGCTTATCGACGTCCTGCTCGGTGCGCGCCTGGAGGATGAGCTGGTCCACCTCAGGGTTGCTGTAGCGGGTGTTGTTCTGATGGCTCGTGCTGTAGAAGAGGAGGTCGAGTATGTCCTCGGGGTCGGGGTAGTCCAGCACCCAGCCGGCGGTGAACATCTGGTACTGTCCCTTATCGAGGTCCTGCCAGAAGGTGGCCTCATCCGTCTGCTCGATCTCGACCTCGACGCCGAGGTTGTCCTTCCACATCTCGATCATCGCCTGGGTATCGGAGCCGGTCGTCGCGCCGCCGCCGACCTGGGTGAAGGTGATGTCGGGCAGCCCGTCGGGGCCGCCGTACTCGGAGTCGGCCAGGAGCTGCTTCGCCTTCTCAGGGTCGTACCCGGGCGCGGTGGCGTCGGGGTTGTAGCCGGGCAGTCCGGGGGGCATGATGCTATGGGCAACCGGAATCATATCCTTGAGCACAACCTCGACTATCTTCTCACGGTCGAGGGCATAGCCGAAGGCCAGCCGCACTTCGGGGTCATCAAAGGGAGGCTTCTGCGTGTTGAAGCCCAGATACGAGACCTGAAGCCCATCGGCGGTGACGTACTCCTCGCTCAAGGAGTTGCTGGGGTCGGTGACCAGTTCGATGTCGTTGACGCCTATCGGCGCGACATCGATCTCGTCGTTCTCATACATCGTGAGCAGGGAGCCTCCGGAGAGGAGGAACTCGATGGTCTCGATGGCGGGCGCGCCGAGGTGGTAGCGGTCGTTCGCCTGCAGCACCATGGTCTCGCCCGGGGTCCAGCTCTTGATCTTATAGGGGCCGGTGCCGTGCGGCTTCCTCATCCAGTTGCGGGGGTTGCTCTCGATCTGGTCCTTGTCGACGACGAAGGCAGTGGGGTAGGTGAGCTTGGCGAGGAAGTAGGGCTTCGGCTCATCGATGGTGATGCGGAGGGTGAAGTCGTCGACGACCTCGATGCCCTCTATCTCGTCGGCGCGGCCGCGGACCATGTCCTTGGCGCCGACGATGTCGCCCAGGTAGGCCTCAGCGACGATGGAAGCGGTATCGGGATCGGCCGCCCTCTCCATCGAGTACTTGAAGTCGCCGGCGGTGACCAGCCGGCTGCTGTACTGGAAGACAACGTCATCGCGGAGGTGGAAGGTGTAGACAGTGCTGTCGGGGCTGACATCCCAGGTCGCGGCGATGTCGGGCGCGATCTTGAGGTCCCTGTCGATGGTGACCAGGCCGCCGAAGACCTCGACAATGTAGCTGGCGGAGTTGGCGTCGGTGGCGATGGCGGGGTCGAGGGTCAGCGGATCGCCGCCGTACAGCCTGAGCTCCGCGCCGCTGGAAGAGGAGCCGCCGCCGTTCCCGTCGCCGCCGTTCCCGTCGCCGGCGGATGTCCCATCCCCATCCCCACCGCCACCGCAACCCGCGCCGCCGGCGATGACGGCCGCAAAGCCGGCGCCTATCGCCAGAGCGAGCACGATTCCCCTAACAGCGCTGCTGAGCCTGTCCATCGTCATGCCATCTCTCCTTGCGCAACCGGTCGACTCAAGCCTCCCCCTCTTCAACAGGGGAACGCGCCTCCGTCTGCTTTGTTACGGCGATCCCCAGCTCCTCCAGTTGCCTGGGCGAGACGGTAGAGGGCGCTCCCATCAGGAGATCGAAAGCGTTCTGGGTCTTGGGGAAAGCGATCACCTCGCGGATGTTGGGGGCGTCGGTCATGAAGGCGACGTTGCGGTCGAGGCCGGCGGCGATGCCGCCGTGGGGCGGGGCGCCGTACTCGAACGCCTCCAGCAGGTGGCCGAAGCGGTCGCGCGCCTGCTCCATGCCGATGCCCAGCAGCCCGAACACCTTCTCCTGGACCTCGCGGCGGTGGATCCTGATGCTGCCGCCGGCGAACTCCATGCCGTTGCAGACGAAGTCGTACGCCTTGCTGCGCGCCTTCCCGGGGTCGCTGTCAAGGAGAGCCACGTCCTCGTCCTTGGGCGCCGTGAAGGGATGGTGGACACTGTCCCAGCGCTGCTCGCTCTCGCTCCAGTCGAAGAGGGGGAAGTCGACGACAAAGCAGCAGGCGGCGGTGAGCGGGTCGGCGAGATTCAGCCGCGCGGCGACCTCGCGGCGGAGGGCATCGAGGGCGGCGCTGGCGACCTTGGGCTGGTCGGCGACCATGATAAGGAGGTCGCCGCGCCCGGCGCCGGCGCGCTGGGCCATGCCCTTCACCAGCTCCAGACTCAGGTAGCGGCGCACGGGGGAGCGGATCTCCTCCTCGGTGATAGCGTCGATGCTCCCCTCGCCGAGGAGGGCGGCGGAGATGAGGCCCTTGCCCCCCTGCTCCTCGGCGAAGCGGGTGAGGCTGTCGACATCGCGGCGGGTAAAGACGGCGCCGCCGGGCACGGCGAGGCCGCGGACCTGACCGCCGGCGGCCAGCACGTCGCGGAAGACGGCGAAGTCGCAGGTGGGGGCGAGGTCGCTCACGTCGACGAGCTCCATCCCGTAGCGGATGTCGGGCTTGTCGGTGCCGAAGCGGCGCATCGCCTCATCGTAGGTGAGGCGGGGGAACGGCGTCGCCAGCTTGAGGTCGGGACGAAGCTCCCCGAACATGCCGGTGAACAGCTCCTCGATCAGGTCCAAAATGTCCTTCTCGTCGATGAAGCTCATCTCCACGTCGAGCTGCGTGAACTCGGCCTGGCGGTCGGCGCGGAAGTCCTCGTCGCGGAAGCAGCGGGCGATCTGATAGTACCTCTCGAAGCCGGCGACCATCAGGAGCTGCTTGAGCTGCTGCGGCGACTGGGGGAGGGCGTAGAAGTTGCCCGGGTAGACGCGGCTGGGGACCAGATAGTCGCGGGCGCCCTCGGGTGTGCTCTT
>DAOUEO010000098.1:0-13097 GCA_034430455.1 Dehalococcoidia bacterium
ATTCATTGGCGCCTCCTCTTGCGATGGTCGAACCGCGGGCCATAGCCGGCGGGGTGAAGTTGGCCTCTCTATCCCGATCCTAGCCGGCCCCGGCGAGCGCGTTGGCCATCGCCTCGATGTGGCGGGGCGTGCCGCCGCAACAGAGGCCGATGAGCTTCACGCCTCTCCGGGCGCACCAGAGGGCGTACTCCGCCGCCTGCTCGGGCGTCGCGTCGTACGTGGTCTCGCCGCCCTCCAGACGGGGCGCGCCGGCGTTGACCTTCATGATGACGACCGCCCGCGGCGATGCCGCCATGAGCCCCTCGACCACGGCCTGATACCCCTCGAAGCCGCGCGCGCAGTTGTCGCCGACGGCGAAGAGTCCCAGCTCGTCCCCTTTCTCCACGAGCTGCGCCGGCGAGACGCCCATCATCGTCCGCAGGCCGGCCTGGGGGTCGCCGGTGTCGAACGAGAGGGTGAGGGCGATGGGGAGCTGCGAGACGCTCCGGACCCCCTCGACGGCGGCGACGGCCTCATCCATATCGGCCATCGTCTCGATGTGTAGTAGATCGACCCCGCCCTCTTCGAGGGCCCGCGCCTGCTCGGCGAACGCCTCTCTGATCTCGGCGGCGGTGATCTCCTCCGTGATCAGCAGCTTGCCGCTGGGGCCCAGCGAGCCGGCCACGGGGACGGCGTCTCCGGCGGCCTCTCTGGCGATCTGAGCGGCCCGCAGGTTCACCTCCCGCACCCTGTCGGCGAGGCCGTACTTGACGAGACGGTGCCGGTTCCCGTTGAAGCTGTTCGTCTGGATGACCCGCGAGCCGGCGTCGATGTAGTCACGATGGCACCTGAGGACGATCTCGGGCGCGAGGAGGTTGAGCCACTCCGTGATGTCGGAGCGGGCTTTGCCCACGCTTGACAGCGCGGAGGAGAGGAGAACGCCCTTCGAGCCGTTGTAGACCACGGGTTTGTCGAGCGGAGGGATTCTCAAGCCTGTCTCCTTTCTTGGGCACGCCGGATAAAGATGTGCCCATTATAGACCAGATGCCCCGTCGAGGCGTGCGAAAGGGGCGCCCGGGCGGGGATCGGGCGTCCCTTTGATTCATCCTCTTCCTACTCGAAGGTGGCAGGGGAGGTTTGAGTGAAGCCCTTTACACTTGGAGGACCAATGTGCAGACATTCGGCGGGCCGGCGGTCGCGCCGTCTGACTGGGAGGCCGAATCGGCCTGCCGGCGGGGGCCGCGGGAGAGAGTGACACAAGGGGTTTGACATAAAACTACCATATCCCGTATGCTTTCTGGTGGATATTGCCTCTCGCGACCCCGCAGGCGCCCAGGATGTGGCGGCGCCGGCAGATTCCACTGCTTCGACTGCAAGGAACGGCGAATCAAGAAGAGAGCGGGTCAGCGCAGCCGGAGAGGCACGCGGTCGATAGGGGAAACACCCTATTTCTCCCGGCCGATCGCATTCGGGAGCACGGCTTTGCCGCTTCGGGGCGTAATGTCTGCGGGGGTAAGGCCGTTAAGATGGTTGAAGGAAGACGGGGGAGCGACGACGTTTCCCCGGTGAGAGGGCAGGTGCGGCCAGGCGCCGCGGTTCCTGCCCTGATCGTGAAGCGGGCCGCATGGGGCCCATTGGGAAAGGGAGGACTTGTCTCTTTGTGATCGGGCTCAGGGCCGGTAGCGGCCTGGGACTCCTCTCCTGGTCGCCCGATCTTCTCCCCAAAGAGACGGCTTTTGGGTAAACCCACCAGCAGGAAGGGGCGACGCGCCCTCCGAAGACGCGACAAATGGGCGCAGCTCCTCCCGTCCTTGGCCCTGGTCGCCGCGCTGTTGGCGTTGGGGTACGGATGGGTAGCGACAGAGCGGAGGGCCCGTTCCCGGTCGGCGCCGATGGTAAGCGCCCGGAGGGCCCTGTCGGCGCTGCTGGGGCCGGTCTTCCCCAGTCCGAGGGTTCTCCGGAAGCCCGCCTTCATGGCCTGTCTCGTCGGCCTGTCGCTGATCGGCACCCCCGGCGGCGCTGGCTCAGACGGACTAGTCGCCCTGCAGTCGAGGGTCTTCTCCCGCTTCTTTCAGTCAGTGCCGCGCGCCGCCATCCAGATGAAAGCGGTGCAGGCGGAGGCGTGTTACTCCGCCGTCTTGGCCGCGGCGGTGCTCCCCAATCCCCAGCCCCCGCCGCCTCTTTCCAGTTCCCCGCCGCCCCCGCCGCCCCCGCCGCCCCCGCAGGCCCCGGTAACGGCCTCGCGGCCGGTGGCGCCGCCCGCCGGGAATGCGCCCGTTACGTATGGCATCGCCACCTGGTATGGAGGCGTCGACGGCTTCGACCTCGGGGATGGGATGGCCGACGGCTCTCCCTTCAACCCGGACGACCCGACGATCGCGGCCAGCAACCAGTGGCCTCTGGGCACCAGGCTGCTGGTCTGTCACGGAGAGCGCTGCATAGAGGTCTGTGTCCGCGACCGGGGCGCCTTCGGTCACTCCCTGGACCTCTCCCGGGGCGCCTTTGCGATGCTGGCGCCTCTGAGCACGGGCGTGATCGATGTGGTGGTGCAGAGGATCTCCTAGCCTGTCCTCGGCCCCTCGGCGGTTAGCTTTCCCCCGTTGACTGTATTCCCGTATCCGCCCCACAATGTCGTTGTTCCCAGCTTCAGCCGAACCTGGTCGGGCTTTGCCGCAAGGCGCCGGCCGGGCGTCCGCCGTCAGGACAGGAGGGCTATGAGGGTCCGCGCCAACGGGATCGTGATGAACTACGAGGTGGTGGGGCAGGGGGAATGCCTGGCGCTGGTTCACGGCGCCGGCGATAGCCTCCACATGTGGTACGAGCAGGCGCCTGTCCTGTCGCGGCGCTTCCGCGTCCTCACCTATGACGTGCGGGGCTTCGGCGAGACGGAGCTCCCGGAATCGGAGGTGGGATTGGGGGTGCTGACGGAGGACCTGCACCGGCTCCTGCGGGCGCTGGCCGTCGACGGCGCCTTCGTCCTCGGCTACTCGATGGGGGGGCGCATCGCCCTCCAGCTGGCCCTCGACCATCCCGACGTGGTGAGGGCGCTGATCCTGGCCAATAGCGCCGTTGGAGCTACCCCTCCCGCGCCGGAGGCTGTGGAGAGGCGGAAGGGCCTCTTTGCCCTGCTGGAGCGGGGCGATCTGGAGGCCGTCGCCGAGCAGATGACGGCCGCCTCCTTCTCGCCCGGCCTCAAGGAGCGCGACCCCGCCCGGTTCCAGCGCTACAAGGCGATCAAGCTCCAGAACGACCCCCGGCGGTTCGCGCGCGTCTGGGGGGCGCTGGCGACGGCCCCGCCGCCGGAGTTGGGGCGCCTCTCCTGTCCGGTGCTCGTCATCGCCGGCGAGCGGGACAGCTTCCTGACGCTGGACGCAGCGCGGGCCGCTCACGCCGCTATCCCCAACAGCCGCCTGGAGGTCTTGCCGACGGGGCACGCCGCCGCGATCGAGGCGCCGGCCGACTTCAACCGCATCGTCGAGGAGTTCCTGGCCGGAGCGGCAGGCCGGGCGGAGGGCTGACATTCCATTGAAGCGGCGCTGTCCGGAGGGACGGCGCACGCCGTCGACGTAAGGAGTGAGGAGTAAGAATGGCCTGGGATACGGCGTTCGACCGCGCTTTCGTCCCCCGCTCCATTGCCGTGCTCGGCGCCTCCGGCAAAGGGAGACCCGGAGGCGTCAACATGCTCATCGATGGGACCAGGGAGATGCGGTACAGGGGGAGATTGTATCCCATCAACGACCACGCCGACGAGATCGAGGGTTACAAGTGCTACCCTTCGCTGGCCGCCCTGCCGGAGGTGCCCGACCTGGTGATCGTGGGCGTCAACGCCTCGCGGGCGGAGCAGGCCCTCGAAGAGTGCATCGCCAAGGGCGCCCGCAACGTCCACATGTTCACCGCCGGCTTCGCCGAGACCGGCGAGGAGGAGGGGGCGAGCCTCGCCGGGCGGCTGCGCGAGATAGCGGCCCGGGGGCGGCTCAACGTGATCGGGCCGAACTGCATGGGGATCTACTCCCCGCGCGGACGCATATCGCCCTGGGGCAGGCTGCCGACCAAGGTGGGGCCGATCGCCTTCATCACCCAAAGCGGCGCTCTGGGCGGCGAGTTCACCCGGCTCCTCCCTGACCACCGCCTGTTCATGAGCAAAGTGGTCTCCTACGGCAACGGCTATGTGATGGACTGCACCGACTTCCTCGAGTACCTGGAGACGGACCCCGACACCAAGTACATCGCCATGTACCTGGAGGGGGTTCGGGACGGCAGGAAGCTCCTGGAGATGGTGAAGCGGATCTCGCCCCAGAAGCCGGTCATCGTCCTCAAGGGCGGGGTCACGAGCGCGGGCGCCCGTGCGGTCGCCTCCCACACCGGCTCTCTCGCCGGGGAGAGCGCCGCCTGGGACGCCTTCTTCGCCCAGTCGGGCGCGATCAAGGTCGAATCGATGGACGAGATGGTCGATGTCTTACAGGCGCTCGTGCGTCTTCCGCCCTGCGCCGGCCGCGGCGTCGGCATCATCGGCGGCGCGGGGGGCAGCGGCGTGGTGGCGACGGACGTGTGCGGGCGCTTCGGGCTCGCCGTCCCCGCCATCTCCAAGCGGACTCAGAAAGAGATGCGCCGCTTCATCCAGGTCGCCGGCACCAGCGTGCAGAACCCCATGGACATTGGGATGCAGATCCGGAGCCCCGAGGACTTCCGGCGCGTGCTCGACCTCCTGGCGGAAGACCCCCACATCGACATCATCTTGGCGGTGGCGTTCGTTTTCCCCAGGAGGGCGGGCGCGCGGGCCTTGTCGAAGATAATGCTCGATTCTCTGCTGGGCTTCTGGCGTGGCACGTCGGACAAGAAGCCTCTCTGCGTCTCCATACGCAACCCCGCGGAGAAGGTGGAGGCGGAGAAGTATCGGCTGGCGCTGACGAGGCTCCTCCTCTCGGAGAACATACCCGTCTTCAAGAACGTAGAGCGCGCCAGCCGGGCGCTCTACAAGTACACCGGCTACTACCGCCGCCTCGCGGAGACGCGGGCCTCGTAGCCGGGAGAGCCGCCCCGCGTGTCGGCCTGGGTGTGGGCGTCGGCGGCCGCGGCGGTCGCAGGCCCAGGGGACGCTGTTGACCACAGATGGGGTCGCGCGTAGCATTTTTTCAGGCGCAGAGCACGTTCCGACTCGCTGGAGGTGTACGTCATGGAGGTGATCAGCCCGATCGTCCGCCGGCTCACGCTGGAGGCTATCGAAGACCCGGAAGGGTTCTGGGCGCGGGCGGCCGAAGGGCTCCCCTGGTTCCGGAAGTGGGACAAGGTATTTGAATGGACGCCGCCGACGTTCCGCTGGTTCATCGGCGCCCAGACGAACCTCTGCTACAACTGCCTCGACTACCAGATAGAGCAGGGTCGAGCGGGGCACGCCGCCCTCATCACCGAGGACGAGCGCGGCGAGCGGCGGGTCTACACCTACGCCCACCTGCTGAACGAGGTGAAGCGGGCCGCCGCCGCCCTGCGCGGCCTGGGGATTAAGAAGGGCGACCGCATCGCCATCTACATGCCGACCTGCGCGGAGGCGATCACGATCATGCTGGCCGCCGTCCGCATCGGCGCCATCCACGTCGCCATCTTCGCCGGATTCGGGGCGAGCGCCTTCGCCGACCGCGTTGTCCGCACGGGGGCGCGCGTCATCTTCGCGGCCGATGTCACCTGGCGCAAGGGACGGGAAACGCGGCTCAAAGAGATGGTCGACGCCTGTTTGGAGGAGGGCGCCAGCCAGACTGTAGAGCGCGTGGTCATCCTCCGCCGCGGCGACGGCGACATCCCCATGCAGGCGGAACGCGATATCTGGTGGGAGGAGTTCCTGGCGCTGGGAGAGGGTCTGGACAGCGGCTACGAGGTCATGGAGGCCAACGAACCGGCCTATATCCTGCCCACATCGGGGACGACCGCCAAACCCAAGCTGGCCGTGCACACCCACGGCGGCTATCAGGTGCACAACTGGGCCATGTCGCGCTGGCTCTTCGGCCTCAAGCCAAGCGATGTCTGGTGGGCCACCTCCGACATCGGTTGGATGGTCGGCCACGCCTACACCGTGCACGCGCCGCTCCTCTTCGGCTGCACGACCATCGCCTACGAAGGAGCACCCGACCATCCTGGGCCTGAGACCTTCTACCGCATCATCCAGGAGAATGGAATTACCGGCATCTTCACCTCGCCGACGCTGGTGCGGCTCCTGATGCGCTACGGCGTGGATGCCGCGCGCTCCTTCGATCTGAGTTCGCTGGAGCGCGTCTTCTGTGCCGGTGAGGTGCTGAACGCCCCCGCCTGGGAGTGGCTGCAGAAGGAGGTCCTCCAGGATCGCATCCCCGTCATCGACCACATGTGGGCGACGGAGACGGGCGGCCCGATAATCGGGAACCCGTACGGCGTCGGTCTCCTCCCCATCAAGCCCGGCTCCGGCGGTATCGCTCTCCCCGGCATCGAGGCCGCGGTGCTGACGCCGGAGGGGCAGCCCTGCGCGCCGGGCGAGAGGGGGCTGTTCGTCGTCAAGCGGCCCTTCCCCGGCCTGACGCCCACGCTGTGGGGCGAGCCGGAGCGCTACGGCCCCGACTACTGGGAGCGGATAGCCAACGCCAGCGTCTACTCCACCGGCGACGCCGCCGCGATGGACGAGGACGGCTACATCTGGTTCAGCGGCCGCGCCGACGAGGTGATCAAGATAGCCGCCCACCGCATCGGCACGATCGAGGTCGAGACCGCCTTTCTCCAGCACCCCGCCGTCGCCGAGGTCGGCGTCACCGGCCGGCCCGATGAGCTGCGGGGCGAGGCGATAGCGGCGTTCGTAGTGCTGAGGGAGGGGCATCAGCACTCCGAGGAGCTGCGGCGGGAGCTGATCCAGACGGTGCGCAGGGAGCTGGGCCCGGTGGCGGTCATCGGCGAGGTCAACTTCGTGGGGGTGCTCCCCAAGACGCGCAGCGGCAAGATCATGCGCCGCGTCTTGAAGGCGGTCGTCTCCGGCAAGGACCCCGGCGACATCTCCACTATCGAGGACGAGGGCTCGGTGGAGGAGGCGCTCGATGCCTGGCGGCAGATGAAGACGCAGGTCGCGGGGCAGCAGACGGAGTAAGCCCCCCTTTGGTCGCGCGCAGCGGGTGCCCGCTGTCCTCAAGCGGTTGACGGCATTGACCGCGGTCGCTAGGCGGCGGCTGTCTCCTCGGCGCCCGTGTCGAGCGCGAACGGCGGGTACGGCTCGACGAGCGACGCTTCGTAGCTGAGGAGCCGCGCCTGCCAGCGAACGACGCCGCGCTGGAAGTCGTACAGGCCGTCGGGGTAGTTCTCCTGGATCAGCACCATGACGGCGGCGATGATCGAGACGACAATGAAGACTATCCCCAACAGCCCCAGGACGATGGCGCTGGGTATGCCGAGGATTATCCGCAGGAGGGCGCTGCCCACTGTCGGACTGCCGCCGGTTTGTATCTCCAGGTGTATGATCTCATCCGGTCGCTCGCTGGGGAGGCGGTCGGTGAGCAGGCCGAGGTAGGAGTAGAGGGCGATCAGCCAACGTATCCAGCCGGTCAGGCGCGGCCCGTCCTCCTCCAGGAACTTCTCCGGGCCTCTCTTCGATATGAATATCGCCGCCAGGGCCGGGAAGACGAGGTAGACGAGGCAGAAGACCCAGCCGAACGCGGCCCCCAGAAGACAGAGGATGAGTATCACGACGATGCGCAGGGCCACCTGGGGGCGCTGGAACTTGTCCGGGCGGGCGACGTCGAAGGACACGGGGTAGTTCGCGGCCAAGGTTCCCCCCTCTCGATGCTGCTAGATAAGATCTCCTATCGGCGATGGTACGCGAATCAAGGGGGGCTGTCTATGAGCGAAACGCCGGATTCTGGCGGCTAGGGCTCAGCAAGCCGCCCGATATCCACCGTCTCGTCCGCCAGCCGGCGCCCGTCGACCGGGGTGCCCGCGGCGATGAGCCGCTCCGCCGCCTCCTGGTCCTGGGAGCGGTTGACGCTCAGACAGGCGCGGAGCCGTCCCCCCAGCAGATAGAAGGCGCTGAAGGAGCGCTCGGCCGGCTCGCCGCGGAGGATGATCTCGTCCCAGCGGCTGGCGTGCCCCCGGTACTGGAGGTTCAGGTCGTACTGGTCTGACCAGAAGTAGGGTATGGGCGTGTAGGGCTCGCCCGCGCCGAGCATGCTCTTCGCCGCCGCCGCGCCCTGGTTGACGGCGTTGTCGTAGTGCTCCAGGCGCAGGCGCTCCTGCCAGGTGGGGTGCCACCAGTTGGCGACGTCGCCGGCGGCGAAGACATCGGGCACGCTGGCGCGGCAGAGCTCGTCCGTGAGGACGCCGTTTTCCAGCGCCATGCCCGACCCCTCCAGGAAGGCGGCGGCGGGCGCGACGCCTACGCCGATGACGGCCACGTCGCAGGGGATGGTGTCGCCGGCGGTGGTGACGGCCGCCTCCAGACGTCCCGCGCCGCGGAACTCGGCGATCCCCACGCCCGTCCGCACGTTGACCCCCTGCTCGCGGTGGAAGTCGGCGTAGACGGCGCCGAGCTGCTCCCCCAGGGCGCGGACGAGGGGCACGGGGGCGACCTCCAGCATGGTGACCTCGCACCCCAGTGAGCGGGCGGAGGCGGCGACCTCGGAGCCGATGAAGCCGGCGCCGATAACGAGCACGCGCGGCCTTCTCTGCAGCGCCTCGCCCAGCGCGTCGGATTGGCGCAGCGTGCGCAGGTAGAACGCGCCGTCCAGGTCGACGCCGGGCGCCTGCAGCTCGCGGGGGAGGGTGCCGGTGCTGATCAGCAGCTTGTCGTAGGGCACCTCGTCTCCTGAGTCGAGGACCACGCGCTTCGCGGCCGCGTCCAGGCGCACGGCCCTCTGTCCCAGACGCAGCTCGATCTCCTGCTCCCTGTAGTAGTCCGGGGAGTTCAGGAAGACGTCGTCGCGGGGGGACTCGCGGCGGAGGTACTCCTTCGACAGCGGAGGCCGTTCGTAGGGACGCTCCGGCTCCGCCCCGACGAGCGCGATCCCCCCGTCGAAACCTTCCTTGCGCAGCGTCTGGGCGGCCGTCCCGCCGGCCAGGCTCGCCCCCAGGATGACGTACCGCGGCGACCCCTTCATTGCGCGCGCCTATCCTCTCGGCTTGCGGGAAACCCAGATGCGGCCGTCTTCTATCTTGACGTCGTAGACCGGCTCCGGCCGCTTCGCCGGCGGTTTCGTGGCCTCTCCGGTCTTGATGTTGAAGCCGGCGCGGTGCATGGGACAGCGCAGCGCCTCTCCTTCCAGCGTCCCCTGGGCGAGGTCGCCGCCCATGTGGGTGCAGACGCCGCCGATGGCGTAGACGCGGCCGTCCTGCTTCGCCAGCACCACGGCCTGTCCGTTCACCTCTACGCCCAGCAGGCCGCCCTCCTTGACGTCGCCCTCGCCGGCGACCGCCTCGAAGCCTTCCATGTCCTCGCTCATGCCGGCTCCCTCCTACTTGAGTATCTTCGTGTTGACCGCCTAGCCATGGTCCGCCAGCTCCCGACGTATCTGCATCAGGCGGAGGATGTCGGAGCGGGAGACGAGGCCGACGAGCCGGCGCCCCTCTACGACCGGCACCTGGTTGACATCGGCCTCCCCCATGATCTGCAGGACGTGCCGGAGGTCCTCCTGGGGCGGGACGGTGTGGAGCCGCTCGAAGGCGGTCATCGCCTTGAAGACGGAGGTATGGGGCCACTGGTCGCGCGGGACCCTGCGGATGTCGTCCAGGGTGATAAGCCCCAGGAGCTCCTCGCCCGCCTGGACGGGGAAGCAGCGGACGCTGTGAGTGAGGACGTAGGAGTCGACAAGCTGCTCCAGCGAGAGGTCGGGCGGGATGGGCTGGCAGTCCCTGCTCACCGCATCGGCCGCGGTGGCCCCGGTGAGCGTGACCTGCGCCAGCATTTGCTGGTAGCTGCCGGCGGAGGCGCCGCGCAGGAACATCCCGATGATGAAGAACCAGATGCCGTTGATCAGCAGGCCCCAGAAGAAGAAGGCTACCCCCACGCCCATCAGCCCATAGGCGAATATCTCGCCGAGGCGGGCGGCGGTGCGGGTGGCGGCGAGGAGGTTCTTGTTGTGCCGCCATATCAGGGAGCGGAGTATCCTGCCCCCATCCAGGGGGAAGCCGGGAAGCATGTTGAAGGCGGCCAGGATAACGTTAATGATCGCGAGCTGGGCGGAGATGCCGGCGAGCCCGTCATTCCAGAACCGGAGGATCGCCCAGCCGGCGCCGAAGAGCGCCCCCAGGAGCAGGCTCGTCAGAGGGCCCACGGCGGCGATGGCGAACTCGTCCTGCGCCGTCCGCGGCTCGCCCTTGAGGCTGGAGACACCGCCGAGAAAGAAGAGGGTGATATCGCGCACCTCGATCCCGCGGCGGCGGGCGAGGAGGGAGTGGGCCAGCTCGTGCAGGAGGAGCGATAGGAAGAAGACGAGGCTGACGATGGCTCCCGCCAGCCATCGCTGGGCCGCCGACCAATCCGGGTAAAAGTGGTCGAGGATCCCTGTAGCGAACGACCAGGTGATGAGAAGGAAGATGGGCAGCCAGCTCCAGTGAACGGATACGTCGATGCCACCGATCTTCCCGATCCTTAGCGACGTCGGCATTGCTTCCCTCCCTTCTCGGCGCAGCCTGTCCGATGGCCCCAGGCGCTCGGAGACAGCGGCCCTCACGATTGGGCCTCTCTAGTTAAATGGTACAGCGCCGATCCAGGGGTTGTCGATACCGCGGCGCTCAGAGCGCTCGGCGGCGGCTGAAGACGGCAAAACCCACCTTCCACCGGCTGGAGCGAGGTCGGCGGCGGATGGTAGCATAGTCCCGATCGGTCCTTCGAAATAGTAAGGGAGGCTGAGCGTGGACGTTTCCGGGAAGACAGCGATCGTTACCGGCTCGGCGGTGGGAGTAGGCCGGGCCGTCGCGCTGGACCTCGCCAAGCGGGGCGCCAGCGTCGTCGTCAACTACTCGCGCTCCGAGGCCGAGGCGCGCCAGACGCTCGCCGACGTGGAGGCGCTGGGCGCGAAGGCGCTGCTGGTGCGCGCTGACGTCTCCCAGGACGACCAGGTGCGCGCCATGGTGAACGAGACGGTGGACCGCTTCGGGTCGGTGGACATCTTGGTGAACAACGCCGCCATCACCTACTTCGTCGATTTCGACGACCTGGAGGGCATGGCCGAGGAGATGTGGGACCGCATCCTGGCGGTGAACGTGAAAGGACTCTTCTTCTGCTCGCGGGCCGTCATACCCGCGATGAAGCGACAGGGCGAGGGGTGCATCGTCAACATCTCCTCGGTCTCCGGCGTCCGCGCCGTGGGCAGCTCCATCGCCTACTGCGCCTCGAAGGCGGCGGTGATCAACATGACGGTCTCCTTTGCCCGCACGTTCGCGCCGGAGGTGCGCGTGAACTGCGTCGCCCCCGGCTTCATCGACACCCGCTGGCACCAGAGCCGGATGGGTTCTTCGCAATACGAGGAGTTCAAGGCGGCGGTGGGGGGAATGACGCCGCTGGGCCGCATGTGCACGCCCGAGGACGTCTCCGCGGCGGTGATCGACTTCATCGAGGCGGAGATGGTCACGGGGCAGACCCTCCTCGTTGATGGCGGTATCACGTTGCGGAGGTGAGGCGCCCGCTACGGAGTTCGGTGTCCGTCCTTCAGCAGCTCGTGGCCCCGCTTCTCTTCGAGGCGGCCGAGGGCCCGTCCCTTATCGGGGTGCGGGTCTTTGACGATGCCGTAGGCCTCGCGTCCCTCGTGCCCCTCCGGCAGGTACTCTGTTATCGGAAGACCTTCCGAATTACAGAACAGCATTCAGTGGCAGTACTTGAACCGCTGCATCTCCTCGCAGGCGCAGGACCAGCGGCTCGATTTGGCCTCCGCCGCCTTGTCCTCGTAGAAGTTGCAGGGGCAGAGCGGCCGCCCGACCTCGTCGATGTTCTTCGCCAGCCCGGTGACCAGTAACTCGGTGATCTCGCGCTGGGGGTGGAGATAGGTGCCGCTCTTCTCGGCGTACCTCTCGGCGAAGCGCCGCATCTTCTCGACGTTCTGCGGCGACGCCTGTCTGCGGTCGTCGTCGGTCGGCTTGTCGGTGGCCATACGTCTCCTCTCTGGTGGGAGGGATCTGTGCCCTGTCCTGTAAGTCTAGGGAAAGCCGGCGCCTGATACAAGCCGACCGCCCGCCGGTGCGCCCTTCTCGTTCTGCGTTTCGCCGCAGGCTCTCGTTTGGGGGCGTTTTGCGCGATGGGCGGCGTCGGCGTTCTCGCCGCAACATGGGCGTCCTTTTTCCCACCCGCCCGCCCCAGGGAAGTTTGGAGAAATCAGGGGGGCACCCCCTGAAACCCCCGGCAGAGAGGGATTATCCCTCTCTGCACTCTCCCTTCTTCGGGAATCGCCCTGATGCCCCCGGCCAAGGGGGACACCCCCTCGGCGCTCCCCTTTCTTGTCGTAGGCGCTGCCTGCGCGCTGAGATCAGAATGCGATCGCACCGACGGGCGCGGCGACCGGGCCACTGACAGGAACCGGCGGGCGCGCTATCATGCGAGTCAGCGGCCGGGCAGCGCCGCACCCGAGGACGTTCAACCGATGGCGATCCGCCGGCTCACTGTCCTTATCGCTCTCCCGCTCCTCCTGGGCCTGCTCGTCCCGGCGTCGGGCCACGGCGACATGTACCTCAGCACTTATAACAGCTCCCTCGTCCTCACCGACCATCCGAACCTCTACGACGCCGTCGCCGACGAGCCGAGCGGCGTCCTGCCCAACGGGCTCTCCGGCGCCCCTTACGGCCCCCTGTTCTACTACCCGACGGCGCTCTGGCTCTGGGGGCTGGACGCGGCGCATCTCGTCAACGTCGATAGCTGGCAGTCCGACACGTTCGACTCCGTACTCCGCGACCTGCCGGTCACCTTCCTCCTGAAGCTGCCCTATCTCATCGTCTACCTACTCGTGGCGTTCGTTCTCACGAAGACGCTCCGTGACGGCAGGGGAGAGACCGCCGCCGTGCTCTGGCTCGTCAACCCCGCCGTCATCCTCTACGGCCTGCTGATGGGGCAGAACGACGGCTGGGCCTTCCTCGCCTCCGCCGTCGGCCTGGCCCTGGCGATGCGTTCCCTTGAGGGCGGCGACCTGCGG
>DAOUEO010000099.1:0-16813 GCA_034430455.1 Dehalococcoidia bacterium
CTCTACCAGGCGGCGATCAACCGCGTGGTGCTGGTGTTCGCGGGGGCGGTCGCCTGGTATGACCGCGTGGTGGTGAACGATACGGGCGTGAACGGCCCCGCCGACCTGACGCGTTACGGCGGCTTCCTGCTGAAGTTCCACGAGACGGGCCGGATGCCGAACTACGCCCTGGTCATGACCCTGGGGATAGTCGTCCTGGCGGTCGTCGCCTTCATCGTGGGTACGTAGAGAGAGTGGATAGCGGACCGGAAGGCTAAGTGTTGGAAGAGTACGTTCTCCTGCCCCTGATAGCGGTGCCGCTGGCCACGGCGGTCATCCTGGTGGGCGTGCCGTCGCGGCATACCAACCTGGTGCGCTACATCGCCGCCGTGACGGGCGCGATCCTGTTCGGCCTGTCGCTCTACGTCTTCTTTGGCTACGAGCTGGGCGGCGCCGAGCCCTTCCAGTTCGAGGGGCGCTGGCTCTGGCTGGAGAACATCGGCTTCCTCGGCGACGACGGCATCACCCTGCACCTGGGGGTCGACGGCATCGCCGCGCCGATGGTGCTGCTAAACGGGATCGTCACCTTCACCGGCGTCCTCGTCTCCTGGAAGATCGACTATCGCAACAAGGACTACTTCGTCCTCTTCTTCGCCCTGGTCGCCGGGGTCTTCGGCACCTTCACCTCGCTCGACCTGTTCTTCTTCTTCTTCTTCTATGAGCTGGCGGTGCTGCCCATGTTCCTGCTCATCGCCATCTGGGGGTCGAGCAGCCGCTTCCCGACCTTCGAGCGGACGAAGGAGTACGGGGCGATGAAGCTGACCCTCTACCTGGTGGCGGCGAGCGTGCTCATCTTCGTCGGCATCCTCGCCGTCTTCGTCAAGGCCGAGCTCGGCACCTTCGACCTGCCAGCCCTCTACGGTGTCCAGTTCTCGGAGGGCTTCCAGAAGGCGCTGTTCCCCGTGTTCCTGCTCGGCTGCGGCGTCCTGGCCGGTCTCTGGCCCTTCCACACCTGGTCGCCGGACGGCCATGTGGCGGCGCCGACCGCCGTCAGCATGCTCCATGCCGGTGTCCTGATGAAGCTGGGGGCGTTCGGTATCATCCGCCTGGGGATCCAGCTCCTGCCGGAGGGGGCGGAGTTCTGGATGCCCGGCCTCATGGTCTTCGGCACTATCAACGTCGTCTACGGCGCCGTCTCGGCGATGGCGCAGCGCGACTTCAAGTACATGGTTGGCTACTCCAGCGTCAGCCACATGGGCTACGTCCTCATGGGGCTGGCGACCCTGAACTCCATAGGGGTGAACGGGGCGGTGCTCCAGATGTTCTCCCACGGCGTCATGACGGCCCTCATGTTCGCCATGGTGGGGGCGGTATACGACCAGGCCCACGTCCGCGACATGTCGGTCTTCGGCGGGCTGGCGAACAAGATGCCGCGCTTCACCGCCTTCTTCGCCGTCGCCGGGCTCGCCTCGCTGGGGCTGCCGGGGCTCTCGGGCTTCGTCGCCGAGTTCCACATATTCGTGGGGACGTTCAAGACCTACCCCGTCTTTGGCGCCCTAGCCATCTTCGGCGCCGCGATTACGGCGACCTACATCCTGCGCATGCTGTCGATGGCCTTCTTCGGCCCCTTCAACGAGAAGTGGGCGAAGCTGGTGGAGATGAGCCGCTGGGAGCAGGCGGCGGGGGCCATCCTGATCTTCTTCATGCTCTTCATGGGGCTCTGGCCCGCCCCCTTCATTGATCGCATTTCCAGCACGGTGCTGACGTTGGTGGCGCTGCAATGAACCTGGACTACTCGCTGCTGATACCGGAGTACCTGCTGGCCGCGCTGGCGGCCCTGATAGTAGCGCTCGACCTCGTGGCCGGCCGCCGCCTGCGCGACTACCTCCCCTACCTGACGGCGTCGGGGCTGGGCGTAATCCTTGTCGTCTCCCTCTTCTACGTCAACGACACCCCGAAGGACTTCGGTGGCCTCATCCAGATCGACAGCTTCACGACGTTCTTCCGCGTCTTCTTCATCGCCACCGCGGCGGTGGTGGCCCTGGCCTCGGCCCACTTCGTCAGGGGACACCTGCGCCACGCCGGCGAGTACTACGGCCTGCTCGTCCTCTCCATCATCGGCGCTATCTACATGGCGGCGGCCCGCGAGCTGCTCACCGCCTACATAGCGCTGGAGCTCCTGAGCTTCAGCCTCTACGTCCTCGTCTCCTTCGCCAAGATGGACGCCAAGTCGAACGAGGGCGGGATGAAGTACATGCTCCTGGGCGCCTTCTCCTCGGCGCTCTTCCTCTACGGGATGAGCCTCATCTACGGCGTGGCCGGCTCCACCTTCTACAGCGACATCTCCGCTGCCCTCCAGGCCGGCATCGCCGACTTCGACCTGGCGATGCTCATGGGGCTGGTGCTCGTGGTGGCGGGGATGGGCTTCAAGGTGGCGGCCGTGCCCTTCCACATGTGGACGCCGGACGCCTACGAGGGCGCGCCCCTGCCGATCACCGCCTATCTCTCCGCCGCCTCGAAGGCGGCCGGCTTCGCCCTGCTGCTGCGCCTCTTCGCGGGTGCCTTCCTGCCCGTCCTGGAGGACTGGCAGTGGATGATGGCGGCGCTGGCGGTGGCGAGCATGACGGTGGGGAACCTGGTTGCGATCCAGCAGCACAATATCAAGCGGCTTTTGGCCTACTCCAGCATCGTGCAGGTGGGCTTCATGCTGATGGCCATCGCCGCCCTCTCCCCCGACACGGCGAGCGCCCTCGTGCTGCACCTGACCGGCTACGTCATCACCAACCTGGCGGCCTTCGCCGTGATCATCATCTACTACAACCTGAGCGGGAAGGACGAGATACCCGACTACCGCGGCCTGGCGGAGCGGGCCCCCTTCCTCGCCCTCTCCTTGACCGTCGCCCTCTTCTCGCTGGCGGGGATGCCCCTCTTCGCCGGGTTCGCCACCAAGTTCATCCTCTTCCAGGCCGTCGCCGAGGAGGGATTCCTCTGGCTGGCGGCGCTGGCGGTGCTGAACAGCTTCGTCTCCCTTTACTACTATCTGCTGGTCATCAGGCAGATGTACGTGGGGGAGCCGGAGGAGACGGGACGGCTGCGGGTGCCCCTTGTCGCCAACGCCGTCGTCCTTGTCCTTGTGGTCGGCATCTTCATCGTCGGCCTCTTCCCGCGGCCCCTCTTCGACGTGGTGGACAGCGCCACCGGGGCGGTGTTCGAGACGACGCAGACGACGGCCGTCGTGGCGGACGGCGGCGGCGGCTGAATCCGCGGACCCTGACCCACAGTACCGGTGGGTCTCCAGGCGTTCGAGTCCCTCTCCACGGTTTCTCGATCCGGATCGTCTTTCTCCAGGGGAGAGGGCGAGGCCGGCGGGCTCCAGATGCGGGAGCTCTTTCGCCGGCCCCTCGGTTTCGCTATCGACTCTGTGGCGCCGGAGGCTACAGGATCGGCAGGTAGCGCTCCAGCTCGTAGTCGGTCACCTTCGTGCGGTAGGCGTCCCACTCTATCTTCTTATTGGCGATCAGCGTGTCGAATACGTGGTCGCCCAGACAGCGGCGGAGGAGGTCGCTCTGCTCCGCCACCTCGATCGCCTCCACCAGGCTGCCCGGTAGAACGCCGATGCCCCGCTTCTTGCGTTGCTCCTCCGTCATGTCAAAGACGTTCTCCTCGACGGGCTCGGGCAGCGGGTAGCCCTTCTCGATCCCCGCCAGGCCGGCCGCGAGCATGACCGCAAAGGTGAGGTAGGGGTTGCAGGCGGGGTCCGGCGAGCGGTACTCGACGCGGGTCGCCATCTCCTTTCCCGGCTTGTACTCGGGCACGCGGACCATGTCGGAGCGGTTGCGGCGCGCCCAGGTGATGTAGCAGGGGGCCTCGTAGCCGGGCACCAGCCGCTTGTAGGAGTTCACCCACTGGTTGGTGACCAGCGTTATCTCGCGGGCATGGTGGAGGAGGCCGGCGATGTATGACCTGGCGACGGACGAGAGGTGGAGGGGGTCCTTGGCGTCGAAGAAGGCGTTGCGCTTGCCGCTGAAGAGCGACTGGTGCACGTGCATGCCGGAGCCGTTCTGGTCTGCCACCGGCTTGGGCATGAACGTGGCGTAGACGCCGTGCGAGAGGGCGACCTCTTTCACCACCAGGCGATAGGTCATAGCGCTGTCGGCCATGGTGAGGGCGTCGGTGTAGCGGAGGTCGATCTCGTGCTGGCTGGGGGCGACCTCATGGTGGGAGTACTCCACGCCGATCCCCATATCTTCCAGGATCAGGATCGTATCCCGCCGGAGGTCGGTCGCGACGTCCAGGGGTGTGAGGTCGAAATAGCCGCCCTGGTCGAGCGGTTCGGGATTGTCGGCGCTCCTGAAGTAGAAGTACTCGAGCTCGGGCCCGACGTAGAACGTGTAGCCGAGGTCGGCGGCGACCTTGATGTTCCGCTTCAGCACGTAGCGGGGGTCGCCCACGAACGGCTTGCCGTCGGGCATGCAGATGTCGCAGAACATGCGGGCGGTGCCCTTCTCCTGCGGCCGCCAGGGGATGATGGCGAAGGTCGCGGGGTCGGGGACGGCCACCATGTCGCTCTCGTCGATGCGGGCGAACCCCTGGATCGACGACCCGTCGAAGCCCATCCCCTCTTCCAGCGCGCCCTCCAACTCCTCGAATGTGATAGTGAAACTCTTGAGCGAGCCCAAGATGTCGGTGAACCAGAGGCGGATGAACTTGATGTCCTGGTCCTTGCAGGTTTGGACCACGTACTCCTTGCTGTCTTTGTCGACCATCTCTTCCTCTCTTCCTGATCTGATTGCCTTATTGTAGCCATTGACGCGGCGCATCGGCTAGCGGCGCCTCCGTCATTTCCTGACCCACGGTGGGTTTTCCCTTTGCCGCAGTTTGACTGAGGGGCCGCCTGTGCCGTTCGCTACCAGGCTTCTACCGGTGTAGTAGGCCCCGCCGCGCCGCCGGGGGACTGTCAACTCGGCCATGCTCTGGACGCTCAGCCCCTGGAGGACGTAGGCGCGCTCGCCGTGCTGAGAGATGTCGAGGCCCATCCGCTCCTCCTCCTCGGAGACCCGCAGCCCCATGACCCAGTCGAGGACCCGGAGTATAACCAGCGTTGCGATCAGCGAGTAGGCCAGGGTGGCCCCTACGGCTAGGAACTGCACGCCGAGCTGGCCGGGGTTCCCTCTGAGGAGCCCATCGGCTCCTGCGGCATTCACGGCAACAGTCGCGAAGATGCCGGCGGCGATGGTGCCCCAGGCCCCGCCGACGCCGTGCACCCCCACCACGTCGAGAGTGTCGTCCAGGTGCAGGCGGTGGCGCAACTGCACCGCCAGGTAACAGAATACACCAGCGCCCACGCCGATGGCGATGGCCGGCCCCGCGTCGACGAAGCCGGAGGCGGGCGTAATCGCCGCCAAGCCGGCAACGGCGCCGGCGCCCACTCCTAACACGCTGGCCTTCTTCGTCTGCCACCAGCTCAACAGCAGCCAGGTGAGGGCGGCGGCGGCGGCAGCGATGTGCGTCACGACGAAGGCGTTGATCGCTATGCCGTTCGCCGCCAGGGCGCTGCCGGCGTTGAAGCCGAACCAGCCGAACCAGAGCAGGCCCACGCCCAGCATCATCATCGAGACGTCGTGCGGCTCCACCGCCTCCTTCCCGTACTCCAGGCGCCGTCCGTAGACTATCGCCGCGACGAGGGCGGCGACGCCGGCGTTGACGTGCACCACCGTGCCGCCGGCAAAGTCGAGGGCGCCCAGCTCGCGCAGCCAGCCGCCGGGGGCCCAGACCCAGTGCGCGATCGGGGCGTAGACCAGCAGCGACCAGAGGGCCATGAAGACGAGGAAGGTGCTGAACTTGGCCCGCTCGGCGAAGGCGCCGGTGATCAGGGCGGGGGTGATGACGGCGAACATGAGCTGGAAGACCATGAACGCTAGGTGAGGGATCGTCGCCGAGTAGTCGGGGTTGGCGGCCTGGCCGACGTGGCGCAACATAAACCAGTCGAGGCCGCCGATCACGCCGCCGTGGTCGGGGCCGAAGGCGAGGCTGTAGCCCACGGTCACCCAGAGCAGGCTGGCGAGGGCGATGACGACGAAGCTGTGCATGATCGTGCCCAGCACGTTCTTCTCGCGCACCAGCCCGCCGTAGAAGAACGCCAGGCCGGGCGTCATCAGCATCACCAGAGCCGCGGCCACGATGACCCAGGCGGTGTCGCCGGCGCTTATCCCATCTGTGACCATGGTTCTCCTCCCTTCCCCCGTTCGCGCTTCATATGCACCAGTTTAGGGAGGCTCTGTTACGGTGGCGTTACGCCGCCGTTAAGTTGCGGTTACTCGTGAGGGAACGCTGTGCTCTCGATCTGGGTGGAGTGGATGGGGGCCAGAGTGAAGCGAGGAGAGTCGGGCTTGAGCGATGGCTAGGGCGCGTGGCAGCTTGGCACGCCTTCCGCCCACACGGTGGGGCTGCTGGCGTCCGCCATCTTGGAATCGTAGCCCAGCAGGTTGATGAACATGGACGCGCCGTTGAGCCTTGAGTCGGGTTCGCTGTCGGTGGGGAACGTGCCTGTGATCACGCCGATGACATCGCCTCTGGCAACCACGGCGTCCTGTGCCACCTTGATCTCACCTACGAAGTAGATGTAGATCAAGAACGGATCGATACCTATGGCGATCTCCTTCACGTACTCATGCGGCGCCGGCGATGACCTGACGCTGATCACCGGCCCGCCGGCGGGAGCCACTATCTCCGTGTTGGGGGGAAGCCTGTACAGCATCGATACGTCGTTCACCACGCCTGAAGTGTAGAACTCGACGTTCTTGCACATGATCTCGGCCTCCGCCCCTGCCGCGTAGGGAAGCGTCAACCCATTAGCGGTCCCGGAAACGGATGGGCAGGCGTACTTCTGCCATTGCGTCGGGCAGCCGAATCCGAGAAAGGGCGGCGTCGTCGTCGGCGTCTCAGCGGGGGTCGGAAGAGCAGGCGCGCTTGTGGCGGTCGCTTCTCCGGTCGGGGCAGCCGTGGCCGTGGCCGCGACGGTGGCGGCGGGTGTCGTCTTCGGCTCGCCTCCGCCGCCGCAGGCGACGAGCGACGCCGCCAGGGCGAGAGCAAGCGTTGACCCGCCGATGAGAAGGACGCTCCGGCGCATGCTGCTTCCTGTGTTGAGCGCGCGAAACTTGGGTCCGGCGTTTTCGCCGCCCAATTCCAGGCGCGCTGATCTGTGGCGATGGTGCCACATCGTTCGACTCGCTGTCAAACCAAGCTGCGGCCGCGCGCTAGGGGGAGGCATGGAAGCGATAGCCGACGCTGCGGACGGTCTCGATGAAGGTGCGGCCGCCGGACTCGAGCTTGCTGCGCAGGCGGCGGATGTGGACGTCGACGGTGCGGTCGCCGCCGTAGAAGTCGTAGCCCCACACCTTATCCAGCAGGGCCTCGCGGGTGAAGACGCGGTCGGGCTTGGTGGCCAAGAAGCGCAGCAGCTCGTACTCCTTGAACGTCAGCTCAACCAGTACGCCGTCGATGGACACGCGGTAGCTGGCGAGGTCGATCGCGAGGGCGCCGCGACGCAGGAGGTCCGGCGAGTCGCTCTCCGGCTGGCCCGCCAGGCGGCGCAGACGGGCCGCCAGCTCACCCGGCCGGAGGGGGTAGAGCACGAAATCGTCCACGCCGAGGTCGGCGTCGCCCGCAAGGAGACGCCCCTCGGGCAGGACGGCCAGCGTCGGCGTCCGGGGCTGGGCGCCGCTCTCGGAGAGGAGGTCGGGGGGTGGAGCCTGGTCGGGGCCGGCTGTCAGGTCGAAGAGCAGGGCGACCGGCGGCGGTCGAGAGCTCAGGTGGGTGTCGGCGTCCTTCGCGGCGCAGGCCGTCGCTTCGTAGCCCGCATCCCGCAACTCGCGGGCGAGCGCCTCTGCGCTCTCGCCCTCCCCGATGATCAGTATCCTCGGCAACTTCCCCCGCTCGGCTCGACCGTATGTTCTCGGCCGGGCAGCAACCAGTATAGCAGAAGCCGCGGCCGCCCAGGAACTCCGGAGACGACGGCGCGGGCCTCGACCCGCCGGCTTCAGAACTCACCCCTTCTTGCCGATTATGATATGGCGGGGAGTCGCTGCGGTGTCTACAGGCGCCCTTTTCCCCGCCGCAGCGTCGCCTCTAGCATCCGCAACGGCTCCCCCGTCGCCACCACAGCCATACCCCGGAGATGTCTTCTTGGCCTTGCGGCTGTCGTTTTCTCGTTGCGGTCCAGCGGGTCTACGCGGGCGCGGGACGCCATCGCTTTCGCAGTAGGTCCCCCATCATGACGAGGGAGGCGGCGGCCCACAGCGAGAGGATGGGGATGATCGGGAAATGGAAGCGATTGTCGCCGAAGAAGACAACGCCGAATACCAGCGTCCAGTAGACGACCGCGCCCACCAGGAGCGCCCTGCCCGGCTCGCGTAGAGAGAACCAGGCGCGCGCCCCCACCGCCGCCACCAGCAGCGCAACCCAGTAGTAGACGCTGGCCAGACCCCCGAAGAACGCTCCCGCCTGGGGAGGTATCGTGTATTCCTCCAACTGGATCCAGTGCATGCTGGACCCGTCGTCCTTATACAGGAAGTACAGCTTGCTCGGGATGAGCTTCAGGTCTTCTCCTGGGTGATGCTTCATGAATGTCAGCGCTTCGTCCAGGGCGACCTCGCTTATCTTGACCTCCCTCTCGGGGTTGAGAAGGGCCTCGTAGCGAAAGCCCACGTCGAACCTTGTGATCTGGCCGTCGGCGCCCGGGTGATGCCCGACCCAGAGCGCCTCCGTGCCGCTGGTGGAGATGAGGATGAACGACTTCATGCGGACGGCGTTCCGCACCGTCCAGGGGGCTATGATGATCGCCATCCCCACCAGGAGGACGGCGCCGTAGGTGAGGACCCGCCGCCAGGAGCGCCAGCGGAGCAGCAGGGCGGGCAGGATGAACGCCATCAACAGCAGGCCCTCGCCCCGGACGAGCGCGGCGTATCCGATGAGGGCGCCGGTCAGCCCTACCTGCCAGAGAGGAGGCGCGCGCGGCCCCAGCATCAGATAGACGGTCAGGAGCAGGATCAGGACAAGGAGGGTCGTGAAGAGGACCTCCGTCAGAGTCAGGCTGGCGAAGAAGACCTGGTTCGGGAAGACGGCCAGCAGCAGCGCCGCCGTCAGCCCCACCCGGCGGTCGAAGAGCCGCGACCCCAGCAGGTAGAGCAGCGCGACCGTGGCGCTGCCGAGGACGACGTTGAGCATCCGGGGGGACACCGTGCTGTCGTCGAAGAGGTAGTACAGGGGGGCGAGGGTCATGGGATAGCCCGGCGGCCAGTGCGCGGTGGGGTTGCCCTCGTAGTCTATGTAGCCGTTTCCGTTGGCCAGCTGCTGGGTCTGGTAGTCATATATCGACATATCGAAGCGCCAGACGTTGCGGGGGTCGGCGTCGGCGTAGAACGACCAGGCCAGGCGGAGTACAAAAGCCAGCAGGACAATGAGGACGAGCCACGTCTGCTCGCGGCGGAAGAGCAGTCTGATTGCCGAGGTCATCGACGACATCCTAATCGACAGGAGGGATTGCCTCGTGGGGCCGGACGTTGCCCCATATTAGTCCGGCGGCGTCTCCAGGGACAACCTGCCTGCCCGCCCCACATTTGATTTGGGTTTCCTCGGTTCGCTATACTCTGATGGGGCCAGCGTAGCTCAGGGGTAGAGCAGCGGTTTCGTAAACCGCGGGTCGAGGGTTCGAATCCCCCCGCTGGCTCCAGCTTTTCTTGTTGGTACCTCCACTGGCGGGAACCCCGACGGCGGGCCCCGGGCACGGTCCCTGAAAAGGAGGCACGGTCATGTGGGTTCTGTACGGTGTCCTTCCCCCCCTCCTCGTTATCGGCCTCATAGTTGCTGCGATAGTCGTCATCATGCGTGCCCGCACCGGAGAAGGCCCCGGCATCACCTTCCTGGGCGTCCTCCTCGCCTACGTCTACACCGCGATGTTCATCTCCGTCTTCCTCGCGGCGACCGGCGGCGCGCTCCTGGCCAAGCCCGCTCTCGGCGGGGTCATAGGCACCGACTTCAGCTACGACAACGAGCTCGATCAGCGGTCCATGCCCGGAGGAGGGCGCTCTTGGGTCGACCCGTCCGACGATGCCATACGCAACGACGTCGCGGGCGGCGTCACGCTCGTCTTCGTGGGGCTGGCGCTATTCGCCGTGCACGGAGCGGGCGCGGTAGCGTTGCGCCGACGGCAGGCGCCGGGAGAGCGCCTCCTCTCCCGCGCCTACAACCTGCTGGGACTGGCGGCGGCGAGCATCGGCTTTCTCGGCGGCGGCGGCGCGGCCGTGAACGACCTGCTGCGACGCTACGTGTTGGACACCGGGGGCGTGCACTCGTGGGACTGGGATACTCCCCGTCCCGGCGGGGCGCTGGCGACAGCGATAATCTTCCTGCCGCTGGCGCTCTGGTTCGGCTGGCGCGTCTGGCAGGAGTTCGCCCTGGAGGCCCCGGCGGAGAGCCCGCCCAACGCCGATACGTAGACTCCGTGCATCGACGCGCCGGTGAAATGAAGATCCCGCCCAGCGCCTTTCGAGCAAGAAGGGCCGCTGCCGTCTGGGGCGGGACGTGGGCCGCCCTCCTGCTCCCCTTGCTGGCGGTCGATGCGCTAGGGGCTGAGGAGCATCAAGGGGGTGGCGCTGTCGGCCCTGAGGGTGGCTCTGGAAGCGGCTCACGCCGTTGGAAGGCATGGGCGGCGATCTGTATCCCTTCCCAGGCCGTGGCGAACGGGGGGGAATAGGTCAGGTCGAGGCCGATGAGGTCGGCGACGGTCATCTTGGCGTACAGCGCGGTTGCCATCACGTCGATGCGCTTGGCCACCGTATCGCGGCCGGCCATTTGCGCCCCCAGCACCCTGCCGCTGCGCCTGTCGGCGATCACCTTGAGGGTCAGCGGTCTGGAATCGGGATAGAACCGGGAATGTGAGGGAAACCGGATCACCGAGCTGGTCGGGTCGAAGCCGGCCCCCTTCGCCTGCTCCTCAGAGAGGCCGGTGCGTGCCACTTCAAGGTCGAACACCTTCACGGCGGAGCTGCCGACGATGCCGGGGAAGGTGGCATGCCCGCCGACAGCGTTCTCGCCCGCGACTCGTCCCTGCTTGTTGGCCGTAGTCCCCAGCGGCAGGTACACCGCCTTGCCCGTGATGATGTTTCGCGTCTCCACGCAGTCGCCGGCGGCGTAGACGTTGGGGAGGTTGGTGCGCATCGTATCATCGGTGGCGATGGCGCGGGTCTCGCCGATGGTGATCCCCGCCTCTCGCGCTATGGCGACATCCGGTCGCGCCCCCACCGCAACCACCACGATGTCGGCCTCCAGATCGCCCTGATCGGTCACCACCTTCGCCACCGCTCCCTCCGCGTCAGGCTCGAAGCTCAGGGCCAGCTGCTGCTTGCGCACCTCCACCTGGTGGCGTCCGACCTCCTCCTCAATGAGCTGCGCTATCTCCGGCTCACTGCCCGGCATGAGGGTATCCGCGGCCTCAACTATCGCCACGTCCGCGCCTGCGATGCGGAACGACTCCGCCATTTCCAGGCCGATGTAGCCGCCGCCGATGATTGCGGCGCGGCGCACCTTGCGGGCCCGGAGGAACTCCTTCATCGCGACGCCGCCCTCCAGCGAGCGCAAGGTGAAGACGCCGTCGAGGGTCATGCCGGGGATGTTGGGCCGGACCGGCTGGGCGCCGGCGGCGATCACCAGCTTGTCGTAGGGGATGGGCGTCTTCTCACCGGTCCAGAAGTTGACGGCTTCGACCAGGCCGGCCTGGGCGTCGATGCGCCGCACCTCATGGCCGGTGCGCACGTCGATCTTGCGCTCCTCCTGGAAGAACTCCGGCGTGTAGACCACCAGGCTCTTTTCGTCTTTGACGACGTCGGAGACCAGGTAGGGCAGGCCGCAGAGGATGAAGGAGACGTGCGGCCCGCGCTCAAGGGCGATGATCTCCCAGTCCGGCTGGAGGCGACGCGCTCTGGAAGCGGCGCTCATGCCGGCGGCGCCGCCGCCTATGACTACCAGCCTCTTCTGCTGCTTGACCATGTTGGACCTCCATCGCTAGTGGCTAGGGCGCCGTCTTCTGCCGCGGGCAGACCCGGACTCAATTATATAGATGCTACGGCGATCCTGGAAGGGAGTCGGCGGGCGGGATGCCCGCCAGCGGCGAGGAATGCAGCGCAGACTACTGGGTTGGCCCACCGGCAAGCTGCGGGTTCATGTCTGGGGGAGTGCAGAGGGGCGAAGCCCCTTTGCCGGGGTTCAAGGGGTGTCCCCTTGATTCCCAAAACACCCCTCGGGCGGGCGGGTGGGAAGAAAAACGCCCATGTTACGGCGACAACGCCGACGCCGCCCACGCGCACAGGGCGTCACATCGACACCCGACCAGCCACCGCGCAGGATGTCGGGTCAGGCCGTCTTCTTGAGCGGCTGTTCCGGCTCCTCGCCCTGTTCCAGCTCTGTCTCCGCGACGGTGAGCAGCTCCGCTGCCGTATCCCCGTCGTGCGGGTGGGTGGCCATGCCGAGGCGCAGGTCGGGCGTCCAATCGGTGCCGGCGGCGCCCGTAGGCTGGAGCTGGCGGAGGTGGGATGCGATGCGCTCCTGCGTGGCGATAGCGGGAGCACGCTCGGTCTCCGGCAGAAGCACGGCTATGCTCGCGTCGCCGTAGCCGGCCAGGATGTCGGGGGTCCTGATCTGGCCCCTGATAATGGCGGCGACGCGTCGCAAGAACACATTGGTCTGCTGAATGCCCGCCGCCTCGGTCAGCCGGTCCAGGTTCAGGAAGCGGAAGAGCAGCAGGCCCAAGGGCCGGCCGTACCGCCTTGCCCGCTCTACCTCTTCATCGAGCCGCAGGCTCAGCCATTCGCGGTCGAACATCCACTGCGCGGGGTCGATGCCGCCGAAGCGGTAGGTCCTCTTCAGAGTGCGCAGGTGCACCAGGGCCAGGGAGACGTGTTCGGCCAGCCGCAGGTACAGCTCCAGGTCCACGTCACCCTGGTCGCAGAATAGCACCACCCCCAGGGTCTCGCCTTCCCAGGCGAGGCGACAGAGGAGGGCGCGCCGGAGCGTAAGGCCGGAGGCCTCCTCTCCTATAACATCCTCAAGGTTGTCCGACACCACCATCTCGCCCCGACTGAGCACCTCGGCCACGGGCCCCGGCTCGGTGCTGGAGAGCCTGATATCGGCAAGGCCGGGAAGAGTCTCTTGCCGTCCGAGGAGCGGCGTCAGCATCCCGCTGCCGTCGTCCACGAACGCGCACGCCGTCGCACTGTCGGTGGGGGAAGCGGCGAGCAACGCCAGGGCGTCGGCGAGGGCGTGGGTGTCTTGAGCGGCGTGAAGCGGGAGCAACTGGCGGAGAAGATCGCGAGGACTGCCCTCTCCCGGGCCCGGGGTCGCCTGGACGTCGGCTGGAATGTCGTCTCGTTCGACGGAGTCTAGCATAGCGCCGCCTTGCGCGAAGATATTCGATTTCCTCTGAAGGATTATCGGCAAATCCTGGGCAAGAGATAAGGGATACCGACTATCCAATCGGTCGCCTGTTAGCGGTTTCGCCTACCTCGTCCTGTCTGGGCGCTGCATCGTAAGCAGGCGCACCCCCGGCATCCCGCTGAAGCTCTTGCCCTCGCTCACGTGGGGCAGGGCGACCTCCGGCGCAACGACGCGCGCCCCCGAGATGACATCGACGCCGTGCGCGAAGAGGACGGGCGAGAGCGGCGTCGTGGGGCCCAGGACGACGACGAGCGCGCCGGGCCGGCGATGGCCGAGGAGGGTATCGATTGTGTGGTTGAGGAATGTGGTGCCCGAGATCGCCACCACGTCCGCCTGAGGGATGACGCGCTCCGCCTCCGCCGCCGGCAGGTCGCCCGGCCGGGGGAGCAACTCCAGCACCCAGAGCTGGCCCGCGGCCTCGCGCAGCTTCGGCACGAAGGGGAAATGGCCGACCAGCGCCACCCGCCTGCCCCGCCCGCGCTCGATCAGCAGGTCGCGGGCGTTGAGATCGACGCTAAGGCTCTCGTCCACCTCCAGCAGCGAGTTGACCGCCGCCATGCCGAGGCTCGCCTGGGGCAGCGTGGGGGAGCGGGCCAGCTCCGCCAGCTCGCGGGCGCTCTTGCCGCTGAAGCCCGCGTCGTCGTCGCCGCCCGCCTGCCCCAGCGTGGAGGCGAGACCGCAGTGACGGCTGCAGACCGCGACCCAGTGCGCCCCGACCCGTATCTCGCGCACGGGGGCGTCCTCCTTCAGAGTGTCCAGCACGTCATCGAGGATCTTCATCGCTCCTCCTGCCGTCGCCTACAGCTTCAATCCCCTCTCACCCATCGGAGCCTGCGGCCAGTGTCTCACCCTTGCCTGTTAGCAGTTGGAAGAGCATTCTCCTCCGCTGAGGATCCGAATGGTGGTGTCATCCTCAGGCGAGGGCAACGTCCTTAATAATGAGCAGCGCGGCAACCCCCAACAATACCCATCCGAACATGAATCTGACGGCCGTTGTTGGTAGTTTCTCGGCCATGACCCTTGACCCGGCCTGGCTACCTGCAAGCACCCCCGCTACACAGAGCAACCAGAGTCCCCATCGAGGCTCTGCCGCCGTGGCAATGTGTGACAGGAAGCTCGATGACCCAGAGCAGGTGACCACCAACGCCGACGTCGCTGCCGCTACCTTCGCCTCCAGTCCTGCTATGTAGAGTAGGGGCACGACGAACGAGCCGCCTCCCCTGCCGATGAGCCCAGCGAAGAAGCCCAGCACCCCACCGGCACTTACGCCCAGGATCAGGCGGCCCCTTCGTGACAGGCCACCTCGGGCCGGGCGCCAGCCGGAGAGCATGAGGGTCGCTGCTGTCGCTGTGAAAAGCGCGAAGATGACGATCACTGGTTTTGTGGGCAGGCTGACGTTCAGCCATGTGCCGAATGGGGCTAGGACAACCATGGCTGCGCCGAAGGGGAGCGCCACCCGCCAGTCGATCATGCTCCTGCGGCCATAGGTCAGCGCCGCTGACGAAGAGTTTACGACGTTCAGGAGCATCCCTAGGGGAATCGCTTCCGGCTTGAAATCCATCCCCAGCCAGAAGAGAATGGGTGTGTAGAGTTGTGACCCGCCCATGCCCAGCATTGAGAATACGAAGGCAATGAAGAAAAAGATGAGCGGAGCCAGGTAGGTGGTGTCCATCGCTGCCCTTCCCGGCCGCTAGCTCTCGTATCCCGAACAGGGAATGCACATCGTCTTGCCTTTGACCAGTGGCGCATACTGCTCAGCCATTCAAAGCACTCATTTTCGTTTCGCCTCCCTGCTATCCGGCGGTGCCGCTGCCCGCGGCGCCAGCGGTCGTCGTACGGCGTACCCTGGCCAGCGCCGACCCGTCACTGGCGAAGAAATAGCGGCGGGCCCACAGCGCCGCGTACACCAGCGCGATCAGCACCGGCACCTCGATCAGCGGCCCCACGACCGCTGCCAGCGCCTGCCCCGACTCGATGCCGAAGATGCCGATGGCCACCGCGATCGCCAGCTCGAAGTTGTTGCTCGCCGCCGTGAACGACAGCGTCGCCGTCTCCGGATAGCGGAAGCGCAGCCGCCACGACATCAAGAACGAGACAGAGAACATGATGAGGAAGTAGAAGAGCAGCGGTATCGCGATCCGCAGCACGTCGAAGGGGACGTCGAGGATGTACTCGCCCTTGAGGGCGAACATCACCACGATCGTGAACAGCAGGCCGATGATCGCCGTCGGGCCCAGGCGGGGCATGAGCACGCCTTCGTACCACTCGCGACCCTTGCGCCGGATGCCCACGTAGCGGGTGATCATTCCGGCGACCAGGGGGATGCCCAGGAAGATGAGCACACTCCTTGCCACCTCCCAGAAACTGATGTGAATCTCTTCGCCGCCGCCGAACCAGGAACTGGCGACGCTGATGAAGAACCAGGCGTACAGCGAGTAGAAGAGCACCTGGAAGACGGAGTTGAGCGCCACCAGCACCGCCGCGTACTCGTTGTCGCCCTCCGCCAGCATGTTCCAGATCAGCACCATGGCGATGCAGCGCGCCAGCCCGACGATGATCAGCCCCGTGCGGTACTCCGGCTGGTCGGGCAGGAGGAGCCAGGCGAGCGCGAACATGAGCACCGGCCCCACCAGCCAGTTCTGCACCAGCGACACGCCGAGCATCTTCCCTGCCTTGGCGACCTTGCCCAGCTCCTCGTAGCGCACCTTGGCGAGGACGGGGTACATCATCCACAGCAGGCCGATGGCGATGGGGATGGAGGTAGTGCCGATACTGGCGGAGTTGATGGCGTCGGCGACGCTGGGGAAGAGCTTGCCCAGCCCGACGCCGAAGGCCATCGTGAGGATGATCCAGAGCGCGAGAAAGCGGTCGAGCAGCGACAGTCTTCCCGCTATCTCCCGCCGCTGCGCCACCGCCTCTACGCTCGTGTCAGCCATCAGTCGCCTTTCGGCTCATCTGGCGTCCGCCGTCCCAGGCGTCCGTGCTCCAGACGCATCGCCTGGGCGGAGGTGATCTTCTTGTAGACGCACTCCTTCAAGAACAGGTAGGCGGCCTTCTCGTCCTGGTCAATGACTATCTCTTCCAGCTCCATGATCTCCTGCGGCTCGAAGGCCACAGCCTCTCGGCTCGGATCCAGCATTCCTGGCGCCCTCCATTCTCGGCGAACGGGATTCGCCTCGTCCCGGCTAGCCGGGGCGGGTCTTCGCTCCCTGAGATCCAACCCTCACTGGTTCTTGCTTTTGAACGAACCCGCGGGGTCGCTCGACCCATCCAGATGTGACTTCAGACGGCCGTGCTGCGCCGACAGAACTCTCTTGTAGACGCGCTCCTTCAGGAACCGGTAGGC
>DAOUEO010000100.1:0-4948 GCA_034430455.1 Dehalococcoidia bacterium
GCTCCCTGCCGTCTTGATGAGCAGCGTGCGCGCCGTTATCGGGTTGCTGCTGTATATAGTCCGGGCTATCAGGTCTCCCACGTCGCTCTCCGGATAGCGGCCCTCCTGGAGGTCGATCACCACCGATAGGAGGACGAACCAGTTGATAGTGCAGCCGGCCAGGCGGGGGCTGTCGCCGTTCACGTCTATGGACTCGCCTGTCTGGAGGTCGGTCACCGCCACCGCCGCGTTTATCCCCGAATCCGCTATCCGCGCCGCCAACCGATCGCGTAGCTGCAGGAGCCCGGGGTTGGGCCCGGTGGCGCTCCCCAGGACCGCCGACGTGCCGCAGCTCAGAGTCATGAACGACCCCGTCTGGCTGGCCTGCCAGACGCCGGAGGTCCGCGTGTTCACCCGCCAGAAGTACCGCACCCCCGGCTGCAATCCGTCCCAGGTGAAGCTCGATTCGCCGTCTGCGAGCGGCCCCATCCCCGTGAAGGTGGCGGGCGCGAAGCCGACGTCGAAGACGCTGAGGTCCAGGAACTGCTCGGCGCCGGTCGCGAGGCTGGGCGCCCAGGAGAAGGTGGCCATCACCTTGCCGGGCGCGCTCGTGCTGCACTCCTGCGTCGCCCGCTCGATCGACGCCGGCCCCTGGCACTGCCCGGTGACCAGGCTGCCGCTCTTCACCACGCGCCAGCCGTCGGGGTAGAGCGCGTTCACCCGGTCGTAATGGGGCAGGCCCGGGCTGAGCCCCTGCCAGGTGTAGGAAGTCGTGCTGGAAGTAAGAGGGCCGGCCGCTGAGAAGCTGCCGGGCAGGAAGCCGTTGTCGAAGAGGCTCAGGTCGAGCCACACCTGATAGGCGCCGGCGGCCCGCGGCCAGGAGAAGGTCGCGGCGGCCGTGCCCGGCCGCATTGTGCTGCACGTCTGGCCGACGTCGCTGCTTGCTTCCGCGGGCGTGACGCCGAGTGAGACGCTCACCGCCCAAACGAACGCCAGGAGGCTGTAGACTAATGTGCCCACTACGATCCTTCGCGTGGCAGCCGACTTAGGCAATCGCCTAATCCGTGGCAAGAGCATCCCTACCCATCCTTACGATGCTCTCAATAGAATTCTCAGCATCAGAGAAGCATCGGTCTATCAGGAAACTCCCTAAGCCACCCGGGTGACTCGCCTGATCCGGCCCGCCCGGCCGACTCCAGGGTCTCGTCCATCAGCGCCAGCAGGTGCTCCTTGGCCTCGGAGAGCTTGTAGCCCTCCCAGTCCTGCCGGAATATGGGCGCGTTCATAATGTGGTCGAAGCAGATATTGCCGCTCAGCTCCAGGTCCGCGACCGTGCGCCGCAGCTCCGCCAGCGCCTCCCCCACCGACATCGCGTCGAACTCTCCCGCCAGGTACTCGTCGTGCAGGGGTGTGCCGGGGATGATGTGCAGGGGCCGCACCCTCACGAAGTGCGGGTCGACGGCGTTGAGCACGGCGCTCGTGCCCCGCGCGTGCTCCGCCGACCGCGCCCGTCCCCCCAGCCCCGGCATGATGTACAGGGACAGCTCGAAGCCCGCCGCCTTGGCCATCCGGCCCGCCTCTATCATCTCCTGAGCGGTGGCCCCCTTCTTGACCCGTGCCAGCGTCCCGTCGTCGCCGCTCTCCAGCCCCATGTGCAGCCGGCCGAGGCCCGCCTCGCGCAGCCTCCTCAGCTCATCCAGCCCCTTTGTCAGGACGGTCTTCGCCCGCCCGTAGGACGTGATCCGCTCCAGCGACGGGAACGCCTCGCGCAGGTAGAGGATTATCTCCACCAGGTCGTCTGTCCTGACTATGATGGCGTTGGAGTCGGCCAGGAACGCCGTCCGCGGCTCCACCCGAAACCCCATCTCCCGCATCGCGTCGGCCTCCGCCCGCAGCGCGTCGATATCGCCCTTCACCTCCGCCGCCGAGCGCAGCATATTCTTGCGGGATAGGTGCTTGTATACCGAGCAGAAGGTGCAGTAGTTCCAGGGGCAGCCCCGCATCACCCGCACCAGGAGGGAGCGGGCCTCGCTGGGGGGGCGTATGGGTGGCAGCTCGTACGTCAGCGCCGCGGAGTCCGCCTTGTTCATCGCCTGATCCTTACCCGCCATCAACACATATTCTAGCGCATTCCCGGACTGGAGCCCACTGGTCCGCGACCCTGCCCCGCCTTGCGGACGACGTGCGCCGCGCCTTTGCCGTCCGTTGTAGTCGCCGCCGCGGGCATGCTATCTTGACTATGTATTATCCGGCCGGCCCATCGGCTGGCTGCGATGTCGAGGAACCAGAAGAGAAGAGGTGAAACATGGCGATCCGCACACCGGAAGAGTACAGACAGAGCTTGCGGGACGGGCGGCGCGTCTACATCTTCGGCGAGAAGGTGGAGGACGTCACTACCCACCCCATACTCAAGATCGGCACCGAGACCGCGGCCGGCGACTACGTCCTGACGGAGTCCGAAGACCCCGCTATCCGCGACCTCTTCGTCGCCGCCCACCCCGAGACGGGCGAGCCCATCAGCCGCTACTTCACCACACCGAAGACGCCCGACGACATCGACAAGCGGATGCAGATGGTGCAGCGGTCCATCCGCCTCACCGGCGGCCTCCCCTTCGGCAAGGACATCGGCACCGACTGCCTCAACGCTGTCATGGCCACCGCCGAGCAGATGGGCAAGCCGGAGTATAAGGAGCGCGCGCGCGCCTACCTGGAGCACCTGCGCGGGAACGACCTCATGCTCTGCGGCGCCGTGACCGACGTGAAGGGCGACCGGAGCAAAGTCCCATCGCAGCAGATCCACCCCGACTACTACGTCCACGTCGTCGACCAGAACAAGGACGGCATCATCGTCAAGGGCGCCAAGATCCACATCACCGGCGCCCCCGCCGCCAACGAGCTCCTGGTCGTCCCCACCCGCCAGATGCGTGAGAACGAGCCGGAGTACGCCGTCTCCTTCGCCGTTCCCGTGAATGCCCAGGGGGTCTCCCTCATCTGCCGGCCCGGCCGCGGCGAGCGTTCCCCCGCCGAGTTCCCCTCCAACCGCCCCGCGCGGGGGCTGATCGAGGCGATGATCGTCTTCGACAACGTCTTCGTCCCCTGGGAGCGCGTCTTCATGTGCGGCGAGTGGCAGTACTCCATGCTCCTCGCCTACACCTTCGCCACCTACCACCGCTTCACCGCCGTCGCCTACAAGATACCGATCGTTGAGGTCATGGCGGGGTGCGCCATCGCCATGGCCGAGGCCAACGGGATCGAGCGCGTGGGACACATCCGGGGCAAGCTCTCGGAGGTCGTCGCCTACGTGGAGACGCTGAAGGCGCTGGGCACCGCCGCTATCAAATCGCCGGTCTACTACGGCGAGATCTGCGTGCCCAACCCCCTCATCACCAACATGGCGAAGCTGCACTTCGCCAAGAACTACCACGAGATCATGAAGCTGATCCAGGACATCGCCGGCGGCATCATCAGTACGATGCCGACCTATCTCGACTGGCAGAACCCGGATACCCACGACTATCTGGAGCACTACCTCGGCGGGTCGGCCAGGTACACGACCGAGGAGCGGCTGCGCCTGATCCAGCTCACGCACGACATGGTGGCCTCCGGCGACGCCGCCCACATGGAGGTCACCACCGTTCACGCCGAGGGCTCGATGGAGGCGCAGCGGATGATGATACTCGTCGAATCCCCGCTGAAGCAGTACCGCGACCTGGCGCTGCTGGTTGCCGGCGTAACGCCCAAGGACTAAGAGCGGGCTCTCCGCCGTCCCTGGAGCTGCCGCGCGAGGAAGGAGAGAGGGAGATGCCGTCATCGAGCAAAGATCAGGAACTGCTGCGACAACGTCTGTCGCGTCGCGGGTTGCTGAAAGCGGGTGCGGCCGCCGCCATCGGCGCCGCCGGAATAGGCCTGGTCGCCTGTGGCGAGGAGGAGGGGACCGCCCCGCCAACCACCTCCCCGCCGACCACCGCCACCGCGCCCGCCGCCGCGACGGCCTCGCCCGGCCCGATCGGGACGCCGGCACCCGGCTCCAGTTCCATCGTTAGCTTCGCCGGCACTCCGGAAGGGATCCACGAGGTCGCCCCCGGCACCATCTTCTTCCCTTACTTCGGCAACGTCATCGCCCTCCTCACGGATGAGGGCATTGTTGTCGTAGACACCTCTCTCGTCTCCAATGGGGAACAGATCGTCCAGGAGCTCCGGAAGCGCACCGATCTTCCCATCGACACCATCGTCTACACTCACGGCCACCTCGATCACGTGGGCGGTGCCGAGTACTTCCTCAAAGACGCCGACGAACGCGGCTACGAACGCCCCCGCATCTTCAGCCACGAAAACGTCATCCCCCGCCTTCAGCGCTACGAGCGCATGGCCGGCTGGATACAGTTCATCAACTCCGTCCAGTTCGGCGTCCCCATCGAGCCCGACTTTGTGCCGTCTCCGGGGCCGGTCTTCGTCTACCCCGATACCACCTACGACGACCGCACCACCGTGGAGGTCGGCGGCGAGACCTTCGAGCTCATACACGGCATCGGCGAGACCGACGACCACACCTGGGTCTGGGCGCCCGAGCGCAACCTCGTTTGCGCCGGCGATTTCTTCATCTGGGCCTGCCCCAACGTCGGCAACCCCTGGAAGGTCCAGCGCTACGCCCGAGGCTGGGCGGAAGGCCTGGAAGCCATGGCCGAGAAGCGGCCGGCACTGCTGCTGCCCGGCCATGGGCCGCCCATCGAGGGCGAGGACAACGTGCAGACCGCCTGCCTCGACGTCGCCCGCTATCTACGCTCGATTGATGATCAGGTCGTTGAACGTATGAACAAGGGACAGTGGCTGGAGCAGATACTGCGCGAGGTCGAGCCTCCCGCCGACCTGGTTGACAAGCCCTACCTCCAGCCCATCTATGGCCATCCCAAGTTCATCATCCAGGGCGTCTGGCGTCAGTACGGCGGCTGGTACGACGGCGACCCCGCCG
>DAOUEO010000101.1:0-3097 GCA_034430455.1 Dehalococcoidia bacterium
ACGGCCTCCTCCGCCGCGAGGAGCCGGAGCGCGTCCTCGATACCTTCCGCCGCCACCTCAAGATGAACCTGCTCTACGTCGACGCCACCGACCGCTTCCTCGACGTCCTCTCCGCCGTCACCGACCCCGAGGAGAAGCGCCACCGCGTCGGCGAGGAGTTCATCCACGTCTTCGAGGAGGAGGCTGACAAGCTGGGCCGCGTCGACTTCATCGTCCAGGGCACCACCTACCCCGACGTCATCGAGAGCGCGTCCTCCCCCACCGGCGATGGGGCCGCCGCCAAGATCAAGACCCACCACAACGTCGGCGGCCTCCCCAGCCAGATGACCCTGAAGCTGATCGAGCCCCTGCGCTACCTGTTCAAGGACGAGGTGCGCCAGGTGGGCCTCGCCGTCGACCTGCCGGAGGAGATGGTCTACCGTCAGCCCTTCCCCGGCCCCGGCCTCTCCATCCGCATCATCGGCGAGGTGACGCCGGAGAAGCTGGAGGTCCTGCGGGGCTGCGACTGGGTAGTGATGAACGAGATCAAGAACGCGAACCTCTACCGCGAGCTGTGGCAGTCGTTCGCCGTCCTCACCGACAGCCGCAGCGTCGGCGTCATGGGCGATTTCCGCACCTACGGGCACGTCGTCGCCCTGCGCCTCGTTACCGCCGAGGACGCGATGACCGCCGACTGGGCCCGCCTCCCCTACGACCTGCTGGCGCGCATCTCCAGCCGGATAGTGAACGAGGTCCCCGGCGTCAACCGCGTGGTCTACGACATCACCTCCAAGCCACCGGGAACGATCGAGTGGGAATGAGGCCGGATGACCGCCTCTCTGAGAGGCCGCTCATGAATCTTCTGAGACTAACGGCACGACCTGGGAGCGCGTCAATTGGGGAGATATGGGAAGATGAGAAGGGCGGTTTCTGTTGCGCTCTCAGTCACTTGAAGAGCGACTCCCTCAATAACTGGACCTAAAGATCGGGGGTAGGTCACATGAGCGAGAATCTCACATCCTGCTCGAAAGAGCCGGATTTAATCCAGGGCGGAATGGGCGTCGCTGTTTCCGATTGGCGAATGGCAAACACGGTTGCCAGGGCCGGTGAACGGCTTGGCAAGCCTGTTCTGGGTGTCGTCTCAGGAACGGGTATCGCCGGCGTAATGCTGGACAGATTACGGCTTGGCGACCCGGACGCAATGCGAGCGCTACAGGCCTTCCCCGTACCCAAAATCGCTCAAGAAATACAGGCTGAATATTGGCTTAAAAAGACATCCCAATTCAGATTGCCGCCAAAACCGGAAGTATTCGTCAACGGCAGCGAAGAAAGAAAGGCCCGGGCGGCAGAACTGCTGGTTGTAGCCAACTTTGCCGAGGTCTGGCTGGCAAAACAGGGACATAGCTCCCCCATCGGAATCAATTATCTGGAGAAGGTTCAGCTCTTACACCTTCCGGAGATCTATGGCGCCATGTTGGCAGGTGTGGATTATGTCTTGATGGGCGCGGGTCTGCCCAACCAGATCCCCGAGATCCTGGACAGATTCGCGGTCAATGACGCGGCTTCTTACAGAATCGATGTCAGCGGATCTGGAAAACACGTACTGACATTTGATCCCGCAACAATCATTCCCGAAGAACAACGCCACGCGCTAAAGCGCCCCAAGTTCCTGGCAATAATCTCACTTCAGGTAGCAGCGCAGGTCCTCGCTCAAAAGACCAAAGGCGAAGTCAACGGATTCATTGTTGAGGGCCCGACGGCCGGAGGACACAACGCTCCGCCCAGAGGCAAAGAGATCGACGAGAATGGTGAGCCCGTTTATGGCCCGAAAGATGAGCCGGACTTGAGCAAAATCCAACAACTGGGCAGACCCTTCTGGTTGGCGGGTGGCCAGGCCAAACCCGAGAGTCTTCAGAAAGCCAAAGAAGCCGGCGCCGTAGGAATTCAAGTCGGTTCTGCCTTTGCGCTGTCCAACGAATCGGCGATGAATGAAGGTGCTAAGGAACAACTGAGGAAACGAGGCTTTAAGGGGGAACTCAAGGTAATCGCCAGCGCGAGGGTCTCTCCGTCCGGCTTCCCGTTTCAAGTAGCGCAGTTGGAAGGCACGTTATCTGAGGAAGCTGTGTACGCGGCGAGGAAGAGGGATTGTATCTATGGCTATTTGGTCGAGCCCTATCTGAGAAGCGAAGGCAACATAGGGTTCCGTTGTCCCGCAGAACACATTGCTGTATATGCTGCAAAAGGCGGGAAAGAAGAAGACACGGTCGGCAGGAGGTGTCTTTGCGCCGGTCTAGCGGCGACTGTAGGCCACGCCCAACCAGGCCAACCTGAGATCGTCACCCTCGGAAAGGAACTCGGCTTCCTTCGAGAATTGATGGCGGACGCTGACAGCTCCTATTCAGCCGAAGATGTCATAGAATACATCTATACGTTCGTCCAGTCGCAAAGAATCATCTGCGGTTCTCTCCGCGCGATAGCCTCGTCGTCGCCCTGCGCCTCGTCACCGCCGAGGACGCCATGACCGCCGACTGGGCGCGGCTCCCCTACGACGCCCCCCGGCACGATTGAGTGGGAGTGAAAGGGGAGTGCAGAGGGGGAATCCCCCTCTGCCGGGGGTTCCAGGGGGTGTCCCCCTGATTTCCCAAAAGCCCTCCTAGGGCGGGAGGGTGGGAAGAAAGACGCTCATGTTACGGCGACAACGCCGACGCCCCCCATGCGCACCGCGCCTCCCGCACGAAAGGCTGCGGGAGGCATCCCGCAGAATGGATTCCCCCTCTGCACTCCCCCTTGCCACTGCCGTTGCCAGCCGCTACCATCAGGACGGTGGAGAGCCACTACCCCACACACGTAGAGGAAGCACTTGCGAGTTCTCATCGTCGGCTCCGGCGGCCGCGAGCACGCTCTTGCCTGGAAGCTGCGTCAGTCTCCCCGGCTCGACGCCCTCTACGTCTCCCCCGGTAACGCCGGCACCGCCCAGATCGCCGACAACCTCCCCGTCAAGGCCAACGACCTCGACGGCATCGTCCGCATCGCCCGCGAGCAGCGCATCGACCTCGCCGTCGTCGGCCCCGAGGAGCCCCTGACCCTCGGCCTCGTCGACCGCCTCAACGCCGCCGGC
>DAOUEO010000102.1:0-5124 GCA_034430455.1 Dehalococcoidia bacterium
GCCTGGCTTCTCCAGCGTCTCTCCGGCCTGTTCCTCACCCTCTATCTCATCGTTCACCTCATCGTCATCGGGACGGCCGTCCAGGGCGAGGATGCCTTCGACGACCTCCTCGCCACCTTCGACAAGGCGCCCTTCCTGATACTCGACGCCGGTCTGGTGGGGGTGGTCGCCTTTCACGCCATGAACGGCCTGCGGCTGATACTGTTCGACTTCGCCATCGGGCTGCGGTTCCAGAAGCTCCTCTTCTGGATGTCCTTCGTGGTCGCGGTGGCCGTGTTCATCGGCTCGGCGGTTGCCGTGCGGAACCTCATCTAGCGGGGAGAACGAGATGGCGCGCTTGGAGCTGCAACAGGAGGTCGGCGGAGCGACGGGGCCCGTGGCGGGGTTCAGCTTCTGGCCCTGGCTTCTTCAGCGGGTGACAGCCGTGGGGCTGATAGTCCTGTTGCCCATCCACATCGTCGTCAATCACCTGTTCAACATCGCTGAGGCGGAGCAGGGCATCCTTCCCGGCCTGGTCGTCTTCTCCGACGTGGCGGAGCGGCTGGAGGCGCCCACCTACTGGGTCATCGACCTCCTGCTCCTCACCTTCGCCCTCTATCACGGCCTCAACGGCGTCCGCAACGTGCTCCTGGACTACGGGTTGCGGGGCGCCGGCGAGAGGGTGGCGACGGGTGCGCTATCGGTGGTGGGGGTAGTGGCCTTCGTGTTCGGCGTCTTCGCCCTTGCCGCCTTCCTCGAGTAGACGGGGGGCAGCCCTGCGGGTCTTGGTGCGATGCCCGGTGCGCGTGGGCGGCGTCGGCGTCATCGCCGTAACATGAGCGTGGTTGCTCCCACCCGCCCTAGAGAGGTCACAGAAAATCAAGGGGACACCCCTTGAACCCCGGCAAAGGGGCTTCGCCCCTCTGCACTCCCCCAGGGCTGCGTAGAGCTATCCAGTTGATGACCGTAGGCCCCGCAGTTGCGGGCGCGAAAATCGGAAGAAGAGGGGGTAGGCTCGCCTCGGCTGGGCGCTAGAGGCCGCCGCCGTTGGACTGCTCGGCGTTCTGCCCGACGGGGACGTAGCTGCCCAGCGCCTCGCGACGCTGGTACTTCGCCTTCCCCAGCTCCAGCAGGTCATTGCCGTACATATCGTTCGCTACGATGACGGGGAGGCCCTCCACCTCCAAGCGGCGGATCGCCTCCGTTCCCAGGTCCTCGTAGGCCACCACCTCGGCGCTCTTGACGCGCTTTGACAGGAGGGCTCCCGTGCCGCCGACGGCGATGAAGTAGACGCCCTTGTACTTCTTGAGGGCCTCCTTCACCTCGTCGCTTCGCCCCCCTTTGCCGATCGTTGCCTTGAGGCCCTGCTCCAGGAGGCGGGGAGTGTAGGGGTTGAGCCGCATCGACGTGGTAGGCCCGGCGGCCCCGATCACCCTTCCCGGTCGCTCCGGCGTCGGCCCGACGTAGTAGATGACCGCGCCCTTGATATCGATAGGCAGCGGCTCGCCCTTGTCCAGCGCCTCGACCAGGCGCTTGTGGGCGGCGTCGCGGGCCGTGTAGATGACGCCGGTGAGCGTCACGTGGTCGCCGGCGCGCAGCCCCGCGATCGTCTCCTCGGTCAGCGGCAGCCGGATCTCCTTGCTCAATCTGCCTCTCCTATCGAACCGGCGGGCCTATAGCTCCGCCGACTTCACGCGCGCGCTGTGGCACTGCATGTTCACCGCCACCGGCAGCGCCGTGATGTGAGTGGGGAAGGTCTCCACGTGCACCGCGAGCGCCGTGTTGGTCCCTCCCACCGCCTGCGGGCCCAGGCCCAGAGCGTTCACCTTCGCGAGCAACTCCCGCTCCAGCTCCGCCGTCTCCGGATCGGGGTTGGGATCGCCCACCCGGCGTGTCAGCGCCTTCTTGGCCAGGGACATGCAGTGCTCCGCCGTCCCGCCGATGCCCACGCCCACGACGAGCGGTGGGCAGGGGTTGCCGCTCGCCTCTTCCACCGCCCGCAGCACGAAATCGACCACGCCCTCGCGGCCCTGGCCCGGCAGGAGGATCGCCATGCGGCTCATGTTCTCGCAGCCGCCGCCCTTGGGGAGCACCGTTATCTTCAGCTTGTCGCCGGGGACGAGCTCCAGGTGGACCACCGCCGGCGTGTTGTCGCCGGTGTTCTTGCGGGCGGAGAACGGCCTTTCGACGATAGACTTGCGGAGGAAGCCCTCGGTGTAGCCCTTGGCGACACCCCTGTTGATCGCCTCCGTCAGGCTCCCGCCGGCGATGTGCGCCTCCTGCCCCAGCTCGACGAAGACGACCGACGTGCCGGTGTCCTGGCAGAGGGGGATCATCTCCTTCTTTGCCGTCTTCGCGTTCTCCAGTATCTCTTCCAGTATCTGGCGTCCGAGAGGCGACTCCTCGCTGTCGCGGGCGCGCTGGAGCGCAGCCACCACATCCTCGGGCAGGTTGTGGGTGGCGTCGATGAACAGCTCAGCCACCTTGTCGCTTATCTGGTCGGTGTGGATCTCTCTCATCGCGATTGTAACCGGTCTTTCCGCAACCTGGAGTCTGTTTCCTCCGGCGAGCGCTGGTTCCGCAAGGGAGCGCCGCTCGACTGCAACCTAATACCGTTCTTCTCTGTGCGGCGTGGTTCCGCAAGGGACTCATCGAAGGCCCCCGCGGACGGCCGCTACAGCCCCGTCAGCCGGGACACCTCCCGCACCGAGTTGGCCGACTTCTCGAACATCGCCTGTTCCTCGTCCGTGAGCTTGATCTCAATGATCTGCTCGACGCCCCCGTTGCCGAGCTTCACCGGCACCCCCATATAGATGCCGTTCACCCCGAACTCGCCCTCCAGGTAGACCGCGCAGGGCAGGATGCGTTTGCGGTCGAGGAGGACGGCGTCGACCATCTGGACAGTGGCGGCGGCGGGGGCGTAGTAGGCGCTGCCCGTCTTGAGCAGGCTCACGATCTCGCCGCCTCCCTTACGGGTTCGTTGCACGAGCGTGTCTATCTTCTCCTGTGGCATCAGCTCCGCGATCGGGATGCCGCAGACCGTCGTATGGCGGACCAGGGGCACCATATCGTCGCCGTGGCCGCCGAGGACATAGGCCTGCACGTCCTCCATCGACACCTCCAGCTCCCGGGCGATGAACATCCGGAAGCGGGCGGCGTCGAGGACTCCCGACTGGCCGAAGACGCGTTGGCGGGGGAAGCCGCTCACCTTCTTAGCGACGTAGCACATCGCGTCCAGCGGGTTGACGAACACCATGATGATAGCGTTGGGCGAATGCTTGGCTGCCTGCTCCGTCACCGACTTCACGATCTCCGTGTTAGCCGTAACCAGGTCGTCGCGGCTCATTCCCGGCAGTCGCGGCTTGCCGGAAGTGATGATAATGATGTCCGACCCGGCGGTATCCTTCCAGTCGTTCGTGCCGCTGATATGGCTGTCGAAGCCGACGACCGGCCCTGCCTGCGAGATATCGAGCGCCTTGCCCTGAGGCATGCCCTCGATGACATCGAGCAGGACGATATCCGCGTACTCTTTGGCCGCCAGATCGCGGGCCATGCTGCCGCCCGTCTGTCCGGCGCCGACGATAGTAACTTTATTGCGCAATGGTGTGTCCCTCCTCGCGTTATTCTAGCATCGACGGCCCTATGTCCGCGATGTCTTTACATAATTCAGAGAACCCCCCGCCAGCAGGATCTCCACCTGGCGGGGAGAGAGGTCGTGCCTGGCCGTGAGCTCGCCGCCGCGGGTCAGGTTGCGGACGCGGATGGTGGGGCCCCGGCGGACCGCCTCGCGCACGCCCGCGATCTCCAGCTCATCGCCCTGCTCGATCGTGTCGTAGTCGCTCTCGGTCTCGAAGAGCAGGGGCAGGATGCCGAAGTTCACCAGGTTCGTCGCGTGGATGCGGGCGAACGACTTCGCCAGCACGGCTTTGAGCCCCAGGTACATCGGGGCGAGCGCCGCGTGCTCGCGGCTGGAGCCCTGCCCGTAGTTGCCGCCGCCGACGACGATTGAGCTGCCCGCCTCCCGCGCCCGCTTCGCGAACTGCGGGTCGACCCGCTGGAAGACGTGCTCCGCCATCGCCGGGATGTTCGACCGCAGGGGCAGGACCTTCGCCCCCGCCGGCATGATGTCGTCGGTCGTGGTGTTGTCGCCAACCTTCAGGAGGACGGGCGCCCTTATCGTCTCCGGCAGCGGCTCCGCCAGCGGCAGCGGCTTGATGTTAGGGCCGCGTATGATCTCCACCGCCTGCGGCCTCTCCGCTGGGGGTATGATCATCGAGTCGTCGACCCAGAACTCCGCCGGCGGCTCCACCCGCGGCGCCTCGCCGAGATCGCGGGGGTCCGTGATCGCCCCCCGCAGCGCCGTCGCCGCCGCCACCTGCGGACTGCACAGATAGACGCGGTCGCCGACGGTGCCGCTGCGTCCGGGGAAGTTGCGGTTGAACGTGCGCAGCGACGCCGTCCCCGACGCCGGCGCCTGCCCCATCCCGATGCAGGGCCCGCAGGACGACTCCAGGACCCGGAAGCCGGCGGCGATCAGGTCGGCGAGGGCGCCGTCCCTGGCGACCGTCATCAGCGCCTGCCGCGAGCCGGGGTTGATGGCGGCGCTCACGCTGGGGTGCACCACCTTGCCCCTGGCGATCGCCGCCACCGTCGCCAGATCGGCGTAGGATGAGTTCGTGCAGCTCCCGATCGCCACCTGCGCCACCTCCGTGCCGGCGACCTCCCGGACGGGCACCACCCTGTCCGGGCTCGACGGCAGGGCGATGAGCGGCTCCAGGCTGTCCAGCTCTATCTCGATCGTGTCGTCGTACTCGGCGTCGGCGTCCGCTGCCAGAGGCGCCCACGCCTCCTCGCGCTTCTGCGCCCGCAGGTACTCCCGTGTCCGCTCGTCGCTGGGGAAGAGCGAGCTCGTCGCCCCCAGCTCCGCGCCCATATTCGTGATCGTCGCCCGTTCCGGCGCCGAGAGCGTCGCCGCTCCCTCGCCGCCGTACTCGAAGATGCGCCCCACGCCGCCCTTCACCGTCAGCCGGCGCAGCAGCTCCAGGACGATGTCCTTCGCCGCGACCCAGGGCGGCAGGCGACCCCTCAGGTTCACCCGCGTCACCTGCGGCATCACCAGATAGAACGGCTCGCCCGCCATCGCCA
>DAOUEO010000103.1:0-3957 GCA_034430455.1 Dehalococcoidia bacterium
GCGGAGGACTTCGCCACCTTCCGGCTCTAGCCCTCTCCCCGACGAGCGCGGCGGCGTGGCGGCGAAAGTGATTGCGCCCCCGCCGGGCGCCGTCCCGCCTTCCTTATTCTCATTTGTCAGTTGTAAAGTTGGTTAACTCATGGGATAATGATAGGGAGGACGGTCGACAACCATTGCGGATTTGCTCCAACCACCACGCCGGCTAGTTGCGCTATACGTGAGCTACGCTGTACTTTCTTGATATTCACCGGGAGCAAGGTTAGTTTCGAGGTTTGACTATGGCTAAAGCTCAAACGGGACGCAAATTTCCCTACCCTGGCATCCCCTCGACCAGCGACGGCACGGGCATGATCGTGTGGGTGGAGGCGCACATCACCCAGGGCGCCTGCGTCTACCCGATCACCCCCTCCAGCAACATGGGCGAAGGCTACGCCGACGAGGTGTCGAACGGACGCAAGAACCTCTGGGGAGAGACGCTCACCCTGCTGGAGCCGGAGTCGGAGCACAGCTCCGCCTCCGCCTGCGAGGGCTACGCCGCCGCCGGAGGGCGCGTCACCAACTTCACCTGCGGCCAGGGGCTGATCCTGATGAAGGAGGTCCTCTACACCATCGCCGGGAAGCGGCTGCCGGCCGTCTTCAACATCGGCGCCCGCGCCATGACGTCGCAGTCGCTCAACATCCACTCCGGCCATGACGACGTCATGGGCGTCGCCGACGCCGGCTGGGGGATCCTCTTCGCGCGGAACGCCCAGGAGACGGCGGACCTGGCGCTCATCGCCCGCCGGACCGCGGAAGACACCTCCACCCCCTTCCTCAACTGTCAGGACGGCTTCCTCACCACCCACACCGTCGAGAGCGTCCTCCTGCCCGAGCCGGAGCTCATGGAGCGCTTCATCGGCCCCCCCGGCGCCAAGCTGAACAGCATCCTCGACCCCAGCCGCCCGGTCATGAGCGGCGTCGTCCAGGACATGGACAGCTACATGATGGGGAAGATCGGCCAGCGCGAGTTCTACGACAAGGTGCCGGCCGCCCTGCAGCGCGCGATGGACGAGTACTACGAGCTGACGGGCCGCCGCTACGGGATGGTGATACCCTACCGGCTGGAGGACGCGGAGTACGCCATCGTCGGCATGGGCTCGGCCATGGACACCGCCATCGCCACGGTGGACTACCTGCGGCAGAAGAAGGGCACGCCCGTCGGCCTGCTGACAGTGGCGGCGTTCCGTCCCTTCCCGGGGCCGCAGATAGTGAACGCCCTCAAGCACCTCAAAACGTTCAGCGTCCTCGAGAAGCTGGACGTGCCGCTGGGCCAGTCCAACCCCCTGACCGCGGAGATAAAGGCCGCCTTCGCCGACGCGATGATCGGCCACCCCGACTACCCCAAGATCGACCGCATACCCAACATCTACTCCGGCGCCGGCGGGCTGGGAAGCCGCGACGTCCGCCCCGGGCACATCGCCGCCATCGCCGACAACATGCTCAAGAAGAACGGCAAGCGCTTCTTCACGCTCAACGTCAAGCACCCCACGGCGCTGCCCGTAACGGAAGACCCCGACGTGCGGCCCAAGGGCTCGTTCTCCATGCACGGGCACTCGGTGGGGGGCTTCGGCGCCATCACGACGAATAAGATCATCGCCTCTATCTCCTCCGACCTCTTCGGGCTCAACGCCCAGGCCTACCCGCGCTACGGAGCCGAGAAGAAGGGGCTGCCCACCAGCTACTACCTGACCCTGGCCCACGACATCATCCGCCCCCACTGCGAGCAGAAGTACGTGGAGTTCGTGCCCCTGCACGACGTGAGGGCCTTCCGCACGGGCAACCCTCTGGGGGAGCTCGCCCCGGGCGGCACGGTGTTCATTCAGTCGGACAAGACGACGCCCGAGGAGGTATGGGCGGATATCCCCGACGGCGCCAGGGCCCAGATCCGCGAGAAGAAGCTCCGCGTGCTGGCGCTCGACACCGCCAAGATCGCCGCCGAGGTGGCGACGCGGCCCGACCTGGTGCAGAGGATGCAGGGGATCGTGCTCCTGGGGGTCTTCCTGCGCTACACCCCCTTCCTGAAAGAGGCGAAGGTAGGCGACGTGGAGCTGTTCGGGCGGGTCGAGAAGTCGCTGAAAAAGTACTTCGGCGGCCGCGGTGAGCGGGTGATCCAGGACAACCTGAAGTGTGTCCGCCGCGGCTTCAACGAGGTCATTGAGATACCGGCGAAAGTAATCGGGAAAGAGCCGTCCGCGGCGACAAAGGCCGGCCGACGGAGATCGTGAGAGGAACGGCTATGAGCAAGGCGCCAGCAAAGCAGAGAAAGAAGACAGCCGGCATCCTCCCGGACGGGAACGAGTTCCGGGAGAAGGTGCTGGGCGCCTACCGCCGCGGCGCGGGCGCCGACGACCTCCCCTCGGACAAGGCGGCGGCCCGCAGCCTGATCCCGCCCGGAACGGCCGCCCTGCGCGACTTCAGCTACATCGCGCCGGACTTCCCGGCGTTCGACAAACAGAAATGCGTCGGCTGCATGGAGTGCGTCACCAAGTGCCCCGACACCGCCATCCTGGCGAAGGTGATCGGCAAGTCCGACCTGGCGAAGGAGCTGGGAAAGGTCGGGGACGCCGCCGAGCGGAAGCGCCTGGAGAAGCGGTTCGCGGAGACGACGAAGTACTACAGCGCCATCGAGAAGAAGGGCGAGGAGGGCGGCCTCTTCGGCATATTCGTCGACCCCACGAAGTGCAAGGGCTGCGCCGAGTGCGTGGAGGTGTGCGGCGTCCACGAGGCGCTGTCGATGGTGCGCAAGGTGCCGGAGTCGGTCGAGGCGTACAAGCGCGACATGGCCTTCTTCCGCAGCCTGCCCGACACCCCTTCGCGGTTCATCAACGAGAAGGTGCTGGCCGACCTCATGCTGGCGGAGCGCTCGCTGCTCTACGTGGGCGGCGCCGGCTCCTGCATGGGCTGCGGCGAGGCGACGGCCATCCGCATGATGCTGGCGGCGACGGGGTTCGTGTACGGGCCGGAGAACATCGCCATCGTGGCGGCGACCGGCTGCAACACGGTGTACGGCTCCAGCTACCCCTACAACCCCTTCCTCGTGTCCTGGACGAACTCCCTGTTCGAGAACGCCTGCTCCGACGCCATGGGCGTCCGCCTGCGCTGGGACCAGATGGGCTGGCAGGAGAAGAGGCTGTGGGCGATGGGCGGCGACGGCGCGATCCTCGACATCGGCTTCGGCGCCCTCTCGCGGCTGCTGGCGTCGGGAATGGACATCAATGTCATTATCCTTGACACGCAGGTGTACTCCAACACCGGCGGCCAGGCATCGACGGCCACCTACACGGGCCAGGACGCGGAGATGGCGCCCTTCGGCTCGGCGATAAAGGGGAAGCAGGAGCGGCGGAAGGAGGTGGGAGTGATCGCGATGATGCACCCTGAGGTGTTCGTCGCCCAGACGATCACCGCCGACATCAACCACTTCTACCGCTCGATCATGGCGGCGAACGAGTTCAAGGGGCCGGCGGTGGTCAGCGTCTACTGCACCTGCCAGCCGGAGCACCAGGTGGCGGACGACATGGCGTCGCACCAGTCGCGGCTGGCAAGGGACTCGCGGGCATTCCCGACACTCATCTACGACCCGCGGAAGGGCTCCAGCATCCGCGAGCGGCTCAGCCTTCAGGGCAACCCGTCCCTCAAGGAGGACTGGTACATCAACCCGAAGACAGAGGAGCCGGTCGACTTCATCTCCTTCGCCCGCAGCGAAGGCCGTTTCGCGAAGCAGTTCGATAAGGACGGTAACCCCAGCGAGACGTTGCTGGCGACGCAACGGGACCGCCTGGAATACTGGCACCTGCTGCAAGAGCTTGCAGGGATCCGGTAATTGAGGTAATATATATACAGGAATCTCGCTTGGCGGGTGAATAGCATTCCCCGCTGCGCCGGCGCGTTTTTCCTCGCCACCAGCACCGCGCCGGGGCC
>DAOUEO010000104.1:0-2629 GCA_034430455.1 Dehalococcoidia bacterium
CGTCCACCAGCACGAGGGCGCCCCGCTGGTGGGCGAGGGCGGCGATCTCCTTCACCGGGTTGATGGTGCCCAGCACGTTGGACATATGGGTCACGGCGACGAGCTTCGTCTTCGCCCCGATCAGCCGCTCCCAGTCGTCCCGGAGGAGCCGCCCCTCATCGTCGATATCGACGAAGCGCAGGACGGCGCCGACCTCCCGGGCCAGGAGCTGCCAGGGGATGAGGTTGCTGTGGTGCTCCATGACCGTCAGCACGATCTCATCGCCGCGGCGGAGATATTTCCGGCCCCAGGCGTGGGCGACCAGATTGATCGACTCCGTGGCGTTGCGGGTGAAGATGATCTCCTCCGTCGCGGGGGCGTTGACGAAGCCGGCTACCTTGGCCCGCGTCTCCTCGTAGCGGGCGGTGGCCTCCTCGGCGAGGGTATGGAGACCGCGGTGGATATTGGCGTTATAGTGCTCGTAGTACTCCACCAGCGCGTCGATGACCGCCACCGGCTTCTGGGTAGTGGCGGCGTTGTCGAGGTAGACGAGCGGCTTGCCGTGCACCGTTCGCTGCAATATCGGGAAGTCCCCGCGGACCGCCTCAACGTCGAACATCGTATCTATCCTCGCCGGCTCGCCAGCTTGCGCTGGAGGGCGCGGACGACGCCCCGCCGCAGGCCGTCGCTCCCCAGACGCTCCAACCCCTGCCGGAAGAACCCCTCCACGATCGCCTGCGCCGCCTCCTGCCGGGGGAGGCCGCGGGACGTCATGTAGAAAAGCTGCTCCTCGTCCACGGAGGAGACGGTGGCGCCGTGGCTGCAGCGGGCCACGTCATGCGCCTCGATCTCGAGGACGGGCATCGGCGTCGCCCTCGCCTCGTCGCCGAGGAGGAGGCTGCGGCTCTCCTGGTTGGCGTCGCTGCCGCCGGCGCCCTTGTGCACCCTCGTCAGGCCATACCAGGCGAACCGCGCCCTGTCTCTCATCGCCGACTTGAACAGCAGGTCGCTGGTGGTGTTAGGGGCGATGTGGTCCTGCAGCGTGCCGTAATCGAAGCGCTGGTCGCCGTCGGCGAGGGTGAGGCCGGCGATCTCCGCCGCCGCGCCGGGCGCCCTCAGGACCGCCTCGATCTTCGCCTTCGACGCCCTGCCGCCGAGGCCGACCGCCATCAGTTGCAGGCGGCTGTCCTTGTCGAGGAGGGCCCGCAGCGTGAGGAAGCTGTTGACATTCTTCCCCCATCCCTGAAGGCCGACGTAGCGGACCCGCGCGCCCTCGCGGGCGATGATCTCGACGACGGCGCTGCTGAAGTTGGGGCCCCGCCGCGTCGGCGAGATCTGCTCGTCGACGCAGGTCACGCTGCTCCCCGCCTCCGCCACGATCAGCAGGTGAGGGAAGACGCCCCTGCCCGCGCCGTCAACCCCGACGGCGTAGCGCAGGGGCAGAGATACCTCCACGCCGGCCGGGACGTAGAGAAAGGCGCCGCCGCTCCAGAGGGCGGCATTAAGGGCCACGTACTTCCACTCGTCGGGGCGGACCGCCTCGGTCATGAAGAAGTGCTGTACCAGCTTGGGGTGCCGCTGGGCAGCGGAGTGAAGGTCGGTGAAGACGACGCCCTGCCGCGCCAGCTCGGGGTGTGTCTCCTGGAAGACGATCTGCGAGTCGCGCTGGACTATCTGGCCGCCGTAGCCGTTGCGCCCCTCCCGCGGGCCGCCGGCGAGCCGCGGCGACGGTGCGAACAGCGTCAGGCCGTCGAGGCTGAGGGCGCTCACATCGGTGCGACGCCACTCCTCCTCCTTGCCCGTGGGCAGAGGCAGCTCCTCATAGAGGCGCCAGGCGGCGCGGCGCCGCTGCCGCAGCCACGCCGGCTCCTCGTGCAGCGAGGATATCTCCTCGACGGCCTCACGATCTGTAGCCGATAGAGCCTTTTGCATCACCATTGCCCTGCCTGTGTATTATCAGACAGCTTTGCGCAGCCCTGGGGGAGTCCAGAGGGGGCAGGCCCCCTTTGGCGGGGGTCTGGGGGTGTCCCCCAGATTCCTCAAAACACCCCTCGGGCGGGTGGGTGGGAAGAAGGACGCCCATGTTGCGGCGACCGCGCCGACGCCGCCCACGCGCACGGGGCGTCGCATCGGCACCCGACCAGCCACCACGCAGGGCGAGAGGAATCCGATCTGCCGATCCCATTTCAGCCGTCATCATTCAGCCGACGGCGCCCTCCAACTGCAGCTCGATCAGCCGGTTCAGCTCCACCGCGTACTCCATCGGCAGCTCCTTGACGACCGGCTCCACGAAGCCGTTCACGATCATCTTCGTCGCCTCCTGCTCATCGATCCCCCGGCTCTGGAGGTAGAAGAGCTGCTCCTCGCCCACCTTGCTCACCGTCGCCTCGTGGGAAATGGTAACCTCCGGCTCGTCGATCTCCATCGTCGGGTAGGTGTCGGAGCGCGAGCCCTCGTCCAGCAGCAGGGCGTCGCAGCGCACGCTCGACCGGACCCCCTTCACCCCCCGCACCGCCTTCACCAGGCCGCGATAGCTCGCCCGCCCGCCGTCCTTGCTCACCGACTTCGACGTGATGACGGAGGTCGTGTGGGGCGCCAGATGGATCGCCTTGGCGCCGGCGTCCTGGTGCTGGCCGCGGCCGGCGAAGCT
>DAOUEO010000105.1:0-19142 GCA_034430455.1 Dehalococcoidia bacterium
CGCCGGAGATCGCATCCCCGGCCCGGAGATGACTGGAGGCGTCGAGCTGTTCTTCCTCAGCGGCATCATGATGGTCGCGGCAGCGACCTTCGTAGTCATGTACAACGCTCATTTGCTTCTGGGTCTGCTCGCCCTCGGGGGCCGCAGGATGGGCCGCATATTCCCCGCCGTGAAGACGGCCGTCGCCTACCCGCTGGCGAGCAAGTTCCGCAGCGGGATGACGATGGCGATGATAGCCCTGGTCATCTTCGCCCTGACCATGATGTCGGTGATGAACGGCAACTTCGACCGGGCCTTCCTGACCGAAGAGGCCCGCGGCGGCTGGGACGTGCGCGTCCAGGAGAACCCCAGCAACCCGATAGGCGACCTGAGGGAGGCGCTGGCCACCGCCCCCGCCGTTGACACATCGAAGTTCGAGGCGGTAGGACGGGTGGAGATGGCCGGGGGCTTCCAGACAAGGCTCAAGCAGGACCTCACCGCCGACACGAAGGTCGACGACCTACCTTCCTATTCTGTGCGAGGCGTCGACGAGGCGTTCTCGAAGGAGAACCGCATCGAGCTGCAGTCGCTGGCCACGGGCTACGAGAGCGACCGCGCGGTCTGGGATGCGCTGGCGAGTGACCCTTCGCTGGCGGTTATCGACGCCTTCGCCGCCGGCGGCGGGGGCTACAGCTTTGGGGAAATGCAGTTTCGTCTGGAGGGGGTCGATCCCGGAGACAGCACGTTCGACCCCATCCCGCTGGAGATCATCGACCCAACCAGCGGCAACTCGGCCACTGTCACCGTGATCGGGATCATGGCCATAGGCTCCAGCTACAGCTTCTACGGGCTCTACACGGGCGATGACACGGTCCGCAAGGTCTTCGGCGAGCCCGACTATAACGTCGACTACGTCAGGCTGGCGCCGGGGGAGGACGCGAAGGCCACGGCCAAGGCCATTGAGGCGGCCCTGTTCACGAAGGGGGCGCAGGCGGTGTCGATCAAGGAGGAGATGGACGATCAGATGGCGCTCTCCCGCGGGTTCTTCTATCTCATGCAGGGCTTCATGGGGCTGGGGCTGGTCGTGGGGATAGCCGCCGTCGGCGTGATCGCCTTCCGGACGGTGGTGGAGCGGCGGCAGCAGATCGGCATGTTGCGGGCCATCGGCTACAGCCGCGGGCAGGTGGCGCTGAGCTTCCTCCTGGAATCGTCCTTCATCACCATCCTGGGTATACTGACCGGGCTGGCCCTGGCGATCGCGCTGTCGTACTTCCTCCTTACCAGCGAGTCGATGTCCAACATGGGGCTAAAAGGGTTCTACGTCCCCTGGATTGAGGTCATCCCCATCTCCCTTTTCTCCTACATCGCCGCCCTGGTGATGACCTTCATCCCCGCGCGGCAGGCGGCGAGCATCCCCATCGCCGCGGCGCTCCGCTACGAGTAGCCGCTGACACGGAATCGGCAGTCGCTGGGCACACCGGCGTGCCGGGCTGTTGGCTACTCGCCGAGAACGATCTAATATTGGCCGGATGACACACATCGTCCGCGAGGCCACTCAAGACGATAACGACGCCCTCATCGACATGGAGCGCCGCTCTCCCCTAGATCTGGGAGATGCATGGCTCACATTCGATAGAAGCCCCCACTTCTTCGCCCACCAGGAGATGGAGGAGCACGGCCGGCTGCTTGTGGCCGAGGACGCGGGCAGGCTGGTGGGGGTCGTGGCCGGCGCCTGGCACGACGTTCTGATCGCGGGTCAGCAACGTCGGCTCCTCTATATACACCAGGGCAGGATGTTGCCCGAGTACAGGCGCCGGCACATAGCCACCGACCTGGTGATCCAGAACCTCATCCTCGCCCGCGAAGCCAACTTCGATGCACCGTACTGGCTGATCAGCCCGGACAACGACACGTCGCTGGCATTCAACCGCCGGGCGGGGGCCGAGAGCTGGCCGGTGGACGGGCGAACGGACGGCTTCGATGTCGCGGCGCGGCGCGAGGCCGGCGGCCGGGTGGGCAGCGTAGGACCGGACGACCTGCCCCAAGTCGTGGAGCTGATCAACCGAACCCACGCCGGGCGCGAGATGTTCATGCCCTACACCCCCGATTCTCTCGCCGGACGGCTCAGCCTGAGCCCCGCCTACGGCTGGCGGCACTGGCGGGGGTACCTGCCTGCCGGTAGGCAAGGTCGGTCGGAGCGGGGGCTAGTGGCGGCGGCCGGCCTGTGGGACTTCGGGCGGTCGCTGCGCATAACGGAGCGAGAGAAGGCCAGCGGCAAGGAGCGGGTCGCTCTGCCCGCCTTCGTGCTCGACTACGGCCACGCCGCGGGCGCCGAGGAGGCGATGGTGGAGGTATTCCTGGCCCTGATGGCTATGGCGGCGGAGGGAGACAGGAACCAGTTGACGATAGCGCTGCCGACGGAGAGTCGCCTCTACACTCTGATGGAGGGCCTCCCGCATTCGACGACGCTGTTCCAGATACTGACGCCGGGCATCCCCACACCGACAAACATCGAGGGCTCGGTCTACCTCGACCCCATCTACGTGTAGCCCGCCGGGCCAGGCCAGGCCGAATCGCCACCCAGCTAGGCTCCCCTGTCTTGTTCCTTCAGGAAAGCAACGACCGCATCCTTGAACCGCTGGTCGGGGACAACCGAGAGGTGATCGGTGTCGGGTATGCTGATCAGCCTGGCGCTGGGGATCGCGGCGACGGTACGAGCTGTGTCCGCGCCTGAGAACACTTCATCGTTTTCCCCTTTTACGATGAGGACAGGGATATCGACGTCGGCGTAGTCGGCAGGTTTGACGGGATCGCCCACATGCCCAGCACAGGCGGCGAGCGCCTCAAGGTCGTTGCTAGGGTCTGATTCGGCGAAGACGCGGAAGGCTAGTGCAACAGGGTCGGTGATCTTCGCGAGGTCCTCAGCCAGCAGGGCGTCAACGATGGCACGGTTCATCTCAGCATTGAGACCCTTGAGAACGTTGCCGACGCCGCCCAGGATTACCGAGGTGAACCTGTCGATGTGGCGGGCCAGCAGGGCGGCGGAGAGGAACGCCCCCATGGAGTAGCCGAAAAGATCGGCCTTCTCGATGCCGAGGTAGTCCATCAAGTTGAGGATATCGCCGGGCATCCTGTCGCCCTCGTAGACCGCGGGGTCGTGCGGCTTGTCGCTCTGGCCGTGGCCGCGGCAGTCCAGGGCAACGACCCGTCGAATGGGCCGGAGGGTATCGAACCAACTGGGGTCCTTCCAGTTTCCCTTGATGCTGCTCTCGATCCCATGGACGAGAACGACAGGCTTTCCCCCGCCGAAGGTCTCATAGTGGATCTTCACGCCGTCGGAATCGAAGAAGCCGGAAGAGGGAACCGCGGCCGCAGATGGGGTAGAAGTCATTTCCCCCTCTCTCCTCCTCGCCATCGCCGGCGTATCGCAGGACCTCACGCCGGTTCACCCTCCGCCACCGGGTACGGCACGTCGAGTCGGTGGATTGCACTAGGCTCCTTCCTATTGCTCCTCCAGGAAGGACAATAGGGGCTCTTTGAACCGGGGATCGAAGACGACGAGGTGGTCGGCGTCTGGTATCATGACCTGCCTGGCGCCGGGGATCGCGGCGACGAGTTCACCGGGGTTGCCCGCCACGTCGTCGTTCTCCCCGTTTATGACGACGACGGGGATGTCGATGCCGGCAAGGTCGGCGGGCGGGATGAGCTGAGACTGATCCAGGCTCAGGGCGCAGGCGGCGAGCGCCTGGAGGTCGCTGTTGGGTATCGCATTGGCGAGGGCGCGGAAGGGCTGGGCCGTGGGGTCGGCTATCTGCGAGATGTCGTCGGCGAGCATGGCATTGGCCATTACACCGGCGCGACTTTCATCCGGGGGGCCGAGGACGAAACGAATAGGGGGACCCGTCAGGACGGCCGACCGGAATCGCTCCGTGTGATACGCCAGGAGATGGCAGGAGATGACACCGCCCATGGAGTAGCCGACCAGGTCGGCCTTCTCGATGCCGAGGTAGTCCATCAGGTTGAGGACATCTCCAGCCATGTTCTCCAAGGCGTAGGCCTCGGTGTCATGCGGCTTGTCGCTCTGACCGTGGCCACGGCAGTCCAGGGCGACAACCCGCCGGACGGGCGAAAGGGCGTCCAGCAGCCCGCTATTCTCCCAGCACCAGGTGATGTTGAGCACGTAGCCGTGAACGAGAACGATGGGATACCCCTCGCCGAAGGTCTCGTAGTGGATCCTAACGCCGTCGGAGTCGAAAGAGCCGGAAGGCGGAACGGCGGTGGCGACTGGAGTGGAGGTCGCTCTCACTTCCTCCTCGTCTTTGCCGCAGCCGATCAGCGGTATCGCCACCAGGCCGACGCCGGCGACGAAGGCATATCGCAGAACCTCGCGCCGGTTCACCCTCAGTCCCTGGATACGGTACGGATAGTCGGGGGATGGCATTCGACACTCCCTTCCTGAAGCTCAAGGTCAGGGCAAAGTCTACACCAATGCCGCCCGTCGATGAAGGGGCAGCGCCGTGTCCGAGCGCCGCGCCCTCTCTCCCGTCCTTGACGCTCTCATATCACCCCGCTATGCTGCCAGGCAGACAGGAAGCCTCATTCGACCAAATAGGCGCCGAGGGCGCACTTCGGGAAGCAGGATATGGCAAAGTCAAAGCACCTAACGATCGCGGGCTGGCTGGCGGCGGCATCCCTCCTCCTGCTCGCCGGCTGCGGCGGAGGAGAGAACGAGGGCTGTCCCCCGACCGCCGTCCCGGGAACGGCGACGGCCGCCACTCAATCCTACGTCTGGCCCGGCGACGACTGGGAGGTGTCGAGTCCGGAGGCGGAGGGCATGGACACCGCCCGCCTGGAGAACGTGGCCGCCTACTGCGAGGAGCACGGCTGTCGCGCCGTCGTCATCGTCAGACACGGGCGCATCGCCTGGGAGCGCTACTGGGGCGGCTGGGACGAGGACTCCACCGACAATAGCTGGTCGATGGCGAAGAGCATCACCAGCGCCCTCATCGGCATCGCCATCGCTCAGGGGAAGATCGAGGGCCTAGACCAGAGCGCGGCCGACTACATCCAGGAGTGGCGCGGCACCGACCGGGAGAAGATCACGCTGCGCCACCTGCTCTCGATGACATCGGGCCTCTCGTGGAGCATGATATACGACCCACCGTCGGGAGATACCATCAATATGCTCAAGAGCGACGACGCGGTGGGCTACGCCGTGGGCCGGCCGCCCTACCGCGAGCCGGGCAGCGACTGGTACTACTCCGACGGCGACGCTCAGCTCCCAGCGCGCATCATCAAGGCAGCGACCGGCATGGAGGCCGGTCAGTACGCCCAGCAGGAGCTCTTCGGGCCCATCGGCGTCGAGGGGGCCACCTGGCGGACCGACGAGCTCGGCCAGACGTTGACCTTCTGCTGCGTCTTCACCTCAGCGAGGGACTTCGCGCGCTTCGGCTACCTGTTCCTCCGCGACGGTCGCTGGGGGGAGAAGCAGGTCGTGCCCGAGAACTGGGTGCGTGAATCCACCCAGCCCTCGCAGGGGGAGAACATCCAGTACGGGTACTACTGGTGGCTGCTGGACCTTCCGGATGTCCCGGAGGACATGTTCACGGCGATAGGCTTCCAGACCAAGCGCATCTACGTGATCCCCAGCCTCGACATCGTCGCCGTGCGCCTCGGCGAGGGAGACGAGGACTGGGACGACAACGACTTCCTGAAGCCGATAGTGGAAGCTACGACCGGCTCCTAGGCAGCGCCTTGGCCCCCGGGGCAGATAGGCGCATACGCATCTGGTTCTTGACGACCTTAGTGACGCCTGCTATACTCCTCCTGGTAATTTAGGAGTGTAGCTCAGTCTGGCAGAGCAGCGGTCTCCAAAACCGCCGGTCGGGGGTTCGAATCCCTCCACTCCTGCCATCGAGAGCCCGCCGCCGGGGCGCGCACCGGGGATGCGCCCGCGGCTGACGTGCGCTGGGGCCGAGGTGGTGGAACTGGCAGACACGCGGTCTTGAGGGGGCCGTGCCTTCGGGCGTAGGGGTTCAAATCCCCTCCTCGGCACCAAGATTGGGGAACAAGGGCGGAAGGGGCGATTTGGGGCGACGTGGCCAAGTGGTAAGGCAGGGGTCTGCAAAACCCCGATCACCGGTTCGAATCCGGTCGTCGCCTCCACAAAGAATCTTCTGGCTCAGGACTCCAGGGTTCTGAGCATTCTCTTTCTTGGGAGCGAGCGCCGGGGTGGCGGAATAGGCAGACGCGGCGGACTTAAAATCCGCAGGCCTTCGCGGCCGTGTGGGTTCGAGCCCCACCCCCGGCACCAATACCGAAGCTGACGAGGCCAGTTCTCAGATAGAACAACCGCTGCTACTAAGACGGCGTAGGGGGTGGGCATCCGGCCTCTGTCACGTTTTCCGGTGGCCCCTCCCTAGGCTAACACCGACAAGCGCGCCAACCCATAGCAGAGTCCCGAGTAGTACCGTCAAGACCGCCGTTGGCCCGTAGCCACTAGGCCCTTCGCCGGTTGACGGCAGCGCCTCGACAGTCGGCGCTGGGCCGACCGTGGGCAGAGGAGACGCCTCTGCAGGCGCACGCTGTACTATGCGAACAACCGTGGGGGCGGTAGTTTCCATGTCGGCGGGTTCCCAGGTATTGAGCCCATCATCTGTCACAAGCATTCCCGACGATGTGGAGAGAACGCCGTGCTGCGGGTTCACGAAGTCCATCGACCAGACAAAGTACGGCAGCCGCCTTGTGTCCCAAGTCAGGCCACCATCCCCCGTGTGCAGGACTACGAAGCCGGCGCCGGTCTCCGGACTACAGGGGGTAGCGAGACAGTCCAGGAAGGCAACCCATGCCTCCTGCGGAGGCGCCAAGTCCACCGCTGGCCAATACCATTCGGTGCTGTCGTCCGAGACCCAAGCCGAGGATGGCAGGACCATAGCCACCTGCCAGGTCTGGCCGCTGTCGGCAGTGGTCACAATATAGAGACCTTGGGAGTTGGCCATTGGGTCGCCGGTTCGCCACAGAGCAAACCCCCGCGATCCAGACGAGAAGTAAAGCAAATTGAATTCAGCGCCGAGTCGAATCCATTCCCAAGAATCACCCCCATCAGAGCTGTGAAGTAGCACTGGGGTGTAATTGCCGGAGTATGGCTTACCTCCCAGCGCGCTGGCCCACACGTCCCTGCCCTCACGGGAGAACCACACCTGTCCGGTCAATGTGGCTATATCGCCACCGTAGTCCAGCAGTTTCCACGTCGCTCCACTATCGTCGGAGCGGAAGAGCGTTGACCGGCCGCACTGCCCATGAAAGCAGTTGCCGCCCGCAACCCAGATGCTGCCCGCACCAGACACCGCGATCTGGAGGAGACCCCGCGGGTGGCCTGCGTAGCCGCCATGAAGCCAACTCTGAAGCTCGTCGGCCAATGCGACTTCCTCCCAACTCGCCCCTCTATCCGGACTATGCAGTAGACGGTCATCGCCAGCAAGCACCCAGACGTGGCCGGACGGCTCCGTCGCCATAGATTCGACCTGTGGAGGAGGGTCGAGAATGACCTGGCGCCAGCTGCGACCACCATCGTCGGTGAGAATCACGTCTCCACCCGTTGTCGCAATGCCGTGGGTCTCATCAAAGAACTGTAGAGCGACTGTCCTAGCCATGAACTGCTCGCTGGAGTTCTGGGCTGATACCTGCCCACCACAAAGCAATGCTATGAACACAGAAAGCGCGACAACTAAGAGGGGACCTCTCATCCTCGTACACTCCTCTTTCACTAGCAGCAGTGATAGTCAGGGTGAGACTAGCACCGCCTCCGCGACCTGTCAATCTGCGGGGAGTTGGAGACGACTCGCTTGCTACCGCGACGAGCAGCCCCACACGTAAGGGGGGCCGCTGTGAAGCGTCCCAGCTCGTCCTTCTGTCCTTGCTCCCGCGATCGGCCCTTGCTATAGTATCGTTCGGGTTGGCAAAGGATCTTCGTTATGACAACTACTGCCGCAACCAAGTACGAGACGGTCATCGGGCTCGAGGTGCACGTCCAGCTCCTCACCAAGAGCAAGATGTACTGCCGCTGCAGCGCCGCCTACGCCGATTCCCCTCCCAACACGCACGTCTGCCCCGTCTGCCTGGGCATGCCCGGCGTCCTCCCCGTGATCAATCAGCAGGCCGTCGAGTACACCATCATGACCGCCCTCGCCCTCCACTGCGAGATCCCCGAGCACTCCAAGTTCGACCGCAAGAACTACCCCTCCCCCGACCTGATGAAGGGCTATCAGATATCGCAGTACGACCTGCCTCTCTCCCGCAACGGCTGGCTGGAGATCGAGGTGGACGGCGTCCGCAAGCGCATCGGGATCACGCGCGTGCACCTGGAGGAGGACGTGGCGAAGCTGCTGCACCGCCAGAACGAGGCGGGGGAGAGCTACAGCCTGATCGACGTCAACCGCGCCGGCGTCCCGCTCATGGAGACCGTCTCCGAGCCCGACATGCGGTCGCCGGAGGAGGCGCGGCAGTATCTCATCGAGCTGCGCCAGATCCTCCGCTACATCGGCGTGAGCACCGCCAACATGGAGGAGGGGAGCTTCCGCTGCGACGCCAACATCAGCCTCCGTCCCATCGGGAGCAGCGAGCTGGGTGCGAAGGTGGAAGTGAAGAACATGAACAGCTTCCGCGCCGTCTACCGGGCGCTCGCCTACGAGGTGGAGCGGCAGCGCGACGTCCTGGAGAAGGGCCAGCGGCTGATTCAGGAGACGCGCGGCTGGCTGGAAGAGGAGGGCAGGACGGCGTCGCAGCGCACGAAGGAGTACGCCCACGACTACCGCTACTTCCCCGAGCCCGACCTGCCCCCTCTGCGTCTGGAACGCACACTGGTGGAGAGCATCCGGGCCCGTCTCCCGGAGCTGCCCGACGCCCGGAGAGAACGCTTCATCGAGCAGTACGGCCTCTCGGAGTACGAGGCCAACCTGCTGACGGAGACGCGGGCGCGGGCGGACTACTTCGACGCCTGCCTGGCCCCCCCCAGCGGCGACGCGCGGCTATTGCCACAGCGGGCCAAGGGCGTGAGCAACTGGATGCTGGGCGATTTCGCGCATCTATTGAACACGGCAGGCGTGGAGATCGACCAGGCGAAGATTGAACCGCGCCATCTTTGTGATATGATTGGCATGATCGAGGACGGCACTCTCAGCGGAAAGAGCGCCAAGGCCGTCTTCGAGAAGATGTTCGAGACAGGCCAGAGCCCGCAGGCGCTGGTGAAGGAGTTCGGCCTCACCCAGATCAGCGGCGCGGAGGAGATCGCGGCCGTCGTAGAGAAGGTGCTCGCGGCGAACCCCAAAGCGGTGCAGGACTATCAGAACGGCAAGGTCGAGGTCATCAAGTTCCTGGTCGGGCTGGTCATGAAGGAGACGCGCGGTCGCGCCAACGCCGAGTTGGTGAACGACCGGTTGCGTGAACGCTTAGGGTAAAGGATAGCAGTTGCTGCCGTTCTTAGGCATGATACAGCCGATGCGAGCGCTAAAGCAGGGCAACTTCATCAAGTGGTTCTACTTCGGCATGCACATCAAGCGGTGGCTCCTGCTGCTGCTGCTGGGCGTGGCGATCATGGGGCTCGGCTTCTCCTACCTGCTGCGCGAAGCCTACGTCTCCTACACATTCCCCGGCTTCGTCTACTACGCCACCATCCAGTTCCTGCCCCGCTGGCTGCGCGGCGTCATGTTCCTAGGCGGAAGCGTGGGCATCATACTGCTGGCGATCTGGAAGCTGAACAGCTCGCTGCTGTCGGCCTTCGTGCGCCCCGGCCGGGAAGAGAGCCTGGTGAACATCCTCTACAACTACCGCTACCTCAATCGGGGGCCGAAGGTCGTGGCCATCGGCGGGGGAACCGGACTCTCGGCGCTGCTGCGCGGCCTCAAGGAGTACACGGGTAATCTCACGGCCGTGGTGACCGTCGCCGACGACGGCGGCAGCTCCGGCCGGCTACGGCGGGAGCTGGGCATCCTCCCCCCCGGCGACGTCCGCAACTGCATCGCGGCGCTGGCGGACGCCGAGCCACTCATGACGAGGCTCTTCCAGTATCGCTTCAGCGACGGCTCGGGGCTGGAGGGCCACAGCTTCGGCAACCTGTTCATCGTGGCGATGTCGGGGGTGACGGGGAACTTCGAGGAGGCGGTGCGCGAGACAAGCCGCGTCCTGGCGGTGCGGGGGCAGATCGTGCCCGCGACCCTCGCCAACGTCACCCTGTGCGCCTGCACCGAGGACGAGGAGACGATCCACGGCGAATCCAATATCACCGACAGCCCCGGCCGCATCCGCGATGTCTATCTGCAACCGGCGAACGTGGAGGCGAACCCCGACGCCGTCAGGGCCATCCTCAACGCCGACCTCATTGTCGTCGGCCCGGGCAGCCTGTTCACGAGTGTGATGCCCAACCTCCTCGTGGACGGGGTCCGTCAGGCCATACAGGCGTCGCCGGCGCTGAAGGTCTACGTCTGCAACGTGGCGACGCAGCACGGGGAGACGGACGCCTTCATGGTGGGCGATCACTATGGGGCGCTCGAGCGGCACGCGAGCAGCCATCTCTTCCACTACGTGCTGGCGAACAGCAACGTGCGCGGCCGGCTGCCGGAGACGGCGCACTCGCAGCCGGTGCTGGTGGACAAGACATCCGTCGGGGCGGCGCGGGTAATCGCCGCCGACGTGGTGAGCGAAGACAACCGCTACCACCACGACCCCAAGAAGCTGGCCGATGCCCTCATTCACCTGTATTATGAGAGGCACCAGTTGGAGGAGATGGTAGAGGAGGCGGCGCCGGAAAGCGTGACAGCGTAGGATTCTGAGTCAGAGAGTGGAACGAGCGTGAACATCGGGACTACCTATCTGAACATCATCCAGATCGTGATCTCTGCCGTCCTGATAGTGGTGATCCTGATGCAGGTTCGCGGTTCGGGGTTTGGAGAGCTGGGCAGCCAGTCTGTCTTCCGCACGCGCCGGGGGGTAGAGAAGACCCTGTTCCAGTTGACCATCGTACTAGCGGCGGTATTCATCCTCATCTCCATGTGGAGCGTCACCTCCTCCTAGCCCGATGGGTGAGGGCTCCCCAGACAGGCCGCGACCCCCACGGGCTCAGGATCCCCGATGAGGTGAGAGGCTGTGCGCTCGCGATGGCTCCTCCTGCTGGCGCTCGTCGCCGGCATCACCGTCATGGCTGTCCTGTGGTATACCGCCTCGCGCTCGTCCGAGGCGACCCGCCCCCAGTCGGGAGGCAGCTGCGTGGAAGGGGTCGCGGGCGCCCCCAGCCGGATCAACCCCGTCTTCTCCTCCTTCAACGCCGTCGACAGCGACCTGACGGCGCTCATCTTCTCCGGCCTCACGCGGCTGGGCCTGGACGGTACGGTGCTGCCGGATTTGGCGGAGAGCTGGGAGGTCAGCGCCGACGGGCTCACCTATACGTTCCACCTGCGCGACGGCGTGTCCTGGCACGACGGTAAACGGTTCACCGCCGACGACGTCATCTTCACCATCAAGACCCTTCAGGACCCCGACTACCGCGGTGAGCCCTCCCTGGCCGACCTCTTCCGTAGCCTATCGGCCGTCAAGGTCGATGACCTGACGGTGGAGGTCACGCTCGCCCAGCCCTTCGCGCCTTTCCCGGCCTACGCCTCAATCGGCGTACTGCCCAGCCACCTTCTGTCGGGCCTGAGCGCGGGTGAACTCTACAACGCCCCCTTCAACCAGCGCCCTGTCGGCACGGGGCCCTTCCGCCTGGCCGATCTCACCAGCGAACGGGCCCTCCTGGAGAGCTACTCCGCCTACCATCTCGGCGAGCCCTACCTCCAGCGCTTGGAGCTGCGGTTCTACGCCGACGAGTCGCGACTGCTGCGGGCGCTGCGGGAGGGCGAGCTGCGGGGGGCCTTCTTTCGCTCCCCTCTCAGCACCTCCGACAGGCTCTACGTTGAGAACGAACAGCAATGGCAGGTCCTCAAGCCGCCGTCCAGCGCCTATGCCATCCTCTACCTGAACAACGACTCTCCACTCTTCGCGGACAAGCGGGTGCGGCAGGCCCTGGCCTACGCCACGGACCGGGACGAGATCATCGCCGTGCTTCTTGAGGACCAGGCGGTGCGGGCGGACAGCCCCATTCCCGCCGGGACCTGGGCCTACTACCCCGCCCTCGACCGCTACCGCTTCGACCCTGCCGAGGCGGCAAGGCTCCTCGATGAGGCGGGCTGGCTCCTGAACCCGAACGGCATCAGGGAGAAGGAGGGGCAGGAGATGCGGTTCGACCTGGTCACGAATGAGGAGGCCAAGCGCATCGCGGTGGCCGAGGAGATGGCGCGGTCCTGGTCGCAGGTCGGCGTGCAGGCGACCGTCCGTACCCAGATGGCGACGAACCTCCTGCGGGACACGCTGATGCCCCGCGAGTTCGAGGCCGCCCTCTACGGCTTCGACAGCGGGCTAGACCCCGACCCGTACCCGACCTGGCACAGCACGCAGATAGGGGGAGAGAGGGGTAACCTGGCAGGGTTCGTGAACGCCCACGCCGACTCCGTTCTCGAGGAGGCCCGCCAGGAGAGCGACCCCCAGCGGCGCGCGGCGCTTTACCGCGAGTTCCTGGAGGTCTTCGCTCAGGAGCTGCCGAGCCTGCCCCTCTTTCATTGCACGTTCACCTACGTGGTGGACAAGCATCTCCAGGGGGTAGAGGTGGGCGTCCTCTTCAACAGCGGCTCCCGCTTCTCGCTGGTGCGCCAGTGGCACCTGGAGGGCAAGTAGAAGGACCCGGGGGGCAAGACCGCCTAGGGCGTGAGGATCACCGGCACCGAGAAGAGGTTAATGACGCTCCCATCTTGAGGGCTGTCGCTGAACGCCTCGATGGTGCCGCGTTGGGGGCCCTCCGGGAGCGCGAAGGTTACCTCCTGAGCGAAGGCGCCCCTCTCGGGAGCGGCCTGCGAAGCCTGGACAGGCACCCGCGCCAGCTCCTCACCCAGCGAATCCCTCACCACGATCACGAGGGCCGCCTCGAAGACGCTGGCGGTGCCTTCGACCAGCAGCGGGCTCCTGACCTCCTGGCCGCACTGGAGCGAGGTGAGGACGATGGCCGGCTGCTCCGCCGCGATCGTGACCGGAACCGACACCAGGTCCTCCACGCTGCCGTCCTTGGGGCTTTCCGTGAAGGCATCGATACTTCCCTCCATCGCTTCGGCCGGCGGCGGGAAGGCGATCTCTACCTCATAGTCGCCCCTGCCGGGGGCCCCCTCGCTGGCCGTGACGACGACCTGGCAGAGGGTGTTCCCCCGCGCGTCTCTGACCGCCACCAGCAGCGTCGCTTCGAAGACGCTGGCGGTGCCGCTGACCTTGATGGGGACGCTGACCGTGTCGCCGCTCTCCGGCGAGTCGACGCTGATGGCGGGCTCCGCGGTCGCCGAGCTTGTCGGCACAGCCGTGGCGGGCGGCGCCTCCGCCTTGTTGCAGCCCGCCAGCAGGAGGAGGCACAGGCAGACCGCCAGCGCCGCCAGCGCGGCCGCGAGCCAAGCCAGGCGTATCAGGCGACTTCTCTTTTCACTCATACCCCTTCTAGTATAGCGGTGCAGTCAAGGGGTCGGCCTACCCCTGTTCTTTGTAGCCTTTGCGGCATATGCTAGAATCGAGAGGAGGCCAGGCCATGCGCATCGTCTTCATGGGGACATCCCAATTCGCTCTGCCCGCCCTGCGCCGGCTGATCGACAGCGAGCACAAGGTGGCGGCGGTCTATACACAGCCCGACCGGCCGGCAGGACGGGGAAGACAGCCGACGCCGTCGCCGGTGAAGCTGATGGCCGAGGAGTGGGGGCTGCCGCTGCGCCAACCGACGAGGGTCAGCACGCCCGAGGACACGGCCGAGCTGGCCGCGTTCAAGCCGAACGTCATCGTGGCAGCCGCCTACGGCCAGCTCCTCAAGGAGCGGGTCCTCCAGGTGCCCCCGAAAGGGGTCATCAACATCCACCCCTCCCTGCTGCCCCGACACCGGGGGGCGTCGCCGGTGGCGGCGGCGATCCTGGCGGGCGACGAGGAGACGGGAGTGTCGATCATGCTGATGGCGCCGGCTTTCGACGAGGGGCCTATCCTGGCCCAGCGTCGCGCAGCCGTCTCCCCCTACGACACGACCGGCAGCCTGACGGCGCAGCTCGCCGCCCTGGGAGCGGAGCTGCTGCTGGAGACGCTGCCCAGATTCCTGGAGGGCGCCATCCAGCCGCAGCCCCAAGACTCGGCGGCGGCGACCTACGCGCCCCTGGTGCAGAAGGAAGACGCGCTCATCGACTGGCGATTGCCGGCGACGACGATATGGCGGCGGGTGCGCGCCCACAACCCTTGGCCGGGGGCGTTTACCTATCTCGACGGCACGTCCCTGCGCATCCTGGAGGCCTGGCCCCTGCCCGACAACACCGCCGAGCCGCCGGGAAGCGTCCTGGCCACGCCGCCGTCGCCTGACGAGCGGATGCGGGGCAGCTTCGCCGTTCAGACGGGAGAGGGGCTGCTGGCGGCCCTGACGGTCCAGAAGGCGGGTCGGCGGGCCCTTCCCGCCGTCGATTTCCTGCGGGGCGAGCGCGGGCTGGTCGGCCGGCGGCTGGGATAGCCCTCCTGCCATCCCCCAACGGGAAAGAAAAGCGCCCCGAGCAAGGCCGGGGCGCTCTGGCATACCCAAGCAGGTCTACCCCTCTGGCTCTGCCTCTGCCCCTGCCTCTGGCGCCAGCGCTGCCGCTTCCTCCGCCGCGGCCGCCTCTTCGCGCTCCTCGGCGGCAGCGGCCTCCTCTTCGGCGATGGCGGCCTCCACGCCCGCCCGCGGCGAAGCCACGCGCGCAATCAAGACATCGTGGTCGGTCATGAGGTAGAGCTTGGGGTCGAGGACAAGGTCTTTGACGTGAACAGAGGATTCGAGCTGAGTCAGCACTGAGATGTCGACCTCCACGTGGGAGGGCATGTCGGCGGGCAGGGCCTCGACGCTGATGTTCTCCAGACTCTGGAGGAGGATACCGCTGAAGTCGTCGACGGCGGGCGCCTTGCCGGTCAGGACGAGGGGGACGTCGGCCCGCATCTTCTCGGTGAGGGAGATCTGATAGAAGTCCACATGGAGTATCTTGTCGCTCACGGGGTTGCGCTGGATATCCCTGACCATCACCGGGCGCGGGGCCTTCTCCCCTTCGATGCGCAGAGAGAGGATGGCGTTTCGCTCCAGAGCGCGAAAAGTGCGAACCAGGGTGACGGTGTCGACCTGGAGCGCCCGCGATTCTATGCGGTGGCCGTATACGTTGGCCGGCGTCAGGCCGCCGCGCCGGAGCGCCGCCACCCGCTTACCCAAGACGGAACGGGGGACGACCGAAAGCTCTAGCTGGTTCACGATCCGCTACTCCTCAATCAACCATCTAGCGTCTGAGGCGGCGGCCTATCGCCTTGGCCAGCCACCTTCCCCAGAAGAACCCGAAACCGAGAGCGAGGGCGGCGGGAAGGGTGAAAACGGCCCTCACGTTTCCGGTTACCGACGGGGAGATGAGGAAGAGGGTCGACGCGTCTTCGACCGCCACCTCTCTGGCAACGGCGCCCGCCGCGACGCTATTCCTCAGCGATACCCTCTCTCCCCTGATCACGCCCACAGCGCTCTGGCTGAGCTCGGCCTGCGCGGCCGTCAGGCTCCGCACAGCCGACATCCGGAGATCGGCGACGCCGGCGGATATCGACCCCACGGCGCTCTGGTACACCTCAACCCTCTCGGACGAGGTACTTTCGAGCGGGGGCTCATCCATGCTCAACACCTCCTCCGAAGGCCGCGGGCCGCAGAGAGAAATCGCAAGGCACGCAGACTCAAGCTATCAGAGTAGGCGACCGCGGTCAAGGGGAGACCAGACAGCAATGCAGGCGGCTAGAGGTCGGCCGGTGGGCGTCAGGCGGCGGCTTCCTCGCTCTCGCCGCCCGCCTCTTCCTCTCTAGGCGCCTCTTCTTGCAGGGGAATCCTCTTCACCACCTTCTGGAAGACCTGCGCGACGGCGGGGTCGAACTGGCTCTCCGCGTTGGCGACGATCTCCGCAATCGCCTCCTCATGCGACATCGCCTTACGGTAGGGACGGTCGGAGGTCATGGCGTCATAGGCATCGACGACGGCGAAGATACGGGCCTCGACGGGGATGCGGTCGCCGGCCAGACCGAAGGGGTAGCCCCTGCCGTCGTAGCGCTCGTGGTGATAGAGGAGGATGGGCAGGGCGCCTTCCAGAAACCCCACCTTTGACACGAGGACGCCGGCCAGCAGAGGATGTCTCTGCATCGTCTGCCACTCGCGCCTGCTGAGAGTCCTCGGCTTTCGCAGGACGGCGTCCGGAACGCCTATCTTGCCCACGTCGTGGAGGAGCGCTCCCCGCTCGATGTCAACCAGCTTCTCCCCGGGGACGTTCATCTCCCGCGCGATGGCGACGGTCAGCTTCGCCACCCGCTCGGAATGGCCCTCTGTGGCCGCGTCCTTGGCGTCGAGGGCCGCGATCAGGGCCTTGAGCGTCGTGTCGTAGCTCAGCTCCAACTCGCTCGCGTAGGTCCTCACCTTGGCGAAGAGATTGGCCTGCTCCACCGCCATCGCCGCCTGACCGGCCACATCCTCCAGCAGCTTGATCTCCGCGCGCCCGAAGGCGTCGCCGAGAGAGCGCTTGAGAACGGCGATTACCCCGTTCACCTTATGGCGAAGCGTCATGGGCACGCAGACAACCGACAGGGAGACATTCTCAACGTCAGGGCCGAGCATACGGCCGTACCGGACGTCCTTCAGGGTAGACACCGTCGCTTCACCGGTTGCCACCACCCGGTGGAACAGCCACTCGTCTGTGTCGACGTGGTGAAGAGAGACAGCGTTCTTCTCGTGATCATAGGCGGCCCTGGCTACGAGGCCGCCGGAGCCCTGCTCCAGGAGACAGACCAGGCCGTACTCACCCTGCGCCAGGACCGTGGCATCGCGGACTATCTCGGTGAGGACCTCCTGCGTGTCCAATGACGAGCGCACGTGCTCGCCGGTCTGGTGCAGGTAGGCCAAACGAGCGTGATCCTTCGCCAGGGCGTGGGTGGCGCCCCAGGCCCCGAACTGGAGCACGACGTAGAGAGCGACCATCGCCGCTCCCAGACTGAAGTACAGGAACCTCTGGGCTTGGGCGATGTCGGCCGCGGTGGCGGCATAGTCCCGATCGATCTCAAGGGCCGCTGCCACCCGGTGCACATCGGAGGCGTAGAGCGGTGTGTAGACCTGCAGCACCTCCCCCGCGCCGTCGGCCGCCCCCTGGGGTATGAGCTCTGAACCGGCGGTCCTGCCCGTGGTCTCTTCTCCGAAGGCTGCCGCCAGCGCCGTCTCATCGGCGAGGCTGCGCCCCACCTCGGCGGGCTCGCTAGAGTAAACCACTACCCCATCATTGTTATAGATGCGCAGGCGCAGGGTGTCTGAGGAGAGAAGAGACTGCGATACGAACTGCTGAAGCTGATCGTAGGCGGGGCCTATGAGGGGGCTCTGAAGGTCATAGCCCTGCAGGTGGGGCGCAAGGGCGGAGGAGCCAATGGCGGCGGTCGTATCTGTGGTGTTCTCCCTCATCCTCCCTTCGATGTCGCGGCCGACGACCATGGCGAGCGCCACACCAACGAAGACGAGGACGATCAGACTCAGCGTGGCGAACGGGTAGAGGATGTCGCCCTTGACGCTTCTCGGCATGGCATGTCGATCCTAGTAGACTCGGCCTTGCGACCTCTCACTGCATATAGGTATCGGAGGAATCGACCCAAACCTTTACGGTGGCGGCTGATGCGCCAGGCACGCCCGGGGCTTCCGGTGCTAGAGTCAAAGTGGGACACAAGGTGACGCCCATCATCAAGGCGACGGAGGTGCTGATAGGCAAATAGGGCAACCCTCTTGACGGCTAGACCGGCCGGCGCCGGCGTAGCCTCCCAGTCGCCGGGAATGGTAAGATCGACACGTAGACTCGAACCGACACGAGGAGGCGCGGTGGCCGACCAGCTAGCGCAGAAGAAGGCCCAACTTGACGCCCTCCTGTCCGAGATGGGCTCAGCGCTCGTGGCCTTCTCCGGCGGCGTCGACAGCACGCTCCTGGCCGCCGCCGCCCGCGACCTCCTGGGCGACCGCGCGGTCGCCGTTACAGCCCTCTCACCCTCCGTCCCGCAATCGGAGGCTACCGCCGCAGCCGACCTGGCGGAACTCATAGGCATCCGCCATCTGACCATCGAGACGAGAGAGATGGACTCTCCGTATTATGTCAACAACACCCCCGACCGCTGCTACTACTGCAAAGATGAGCTGTTCGGGCGCCTCCGCTCTCTCGCCGAAGAGATGGGGCTCGCCTACGTGCTCGACGGAAGCAACCGCGACGACGAGGACGACCACCGCCCGGGACGCCGCGCCGCCGCCCGCCACAGCGTCCGCAGCCCCCTGCTGGAGGCCGAGCTGGGCAAGGACGATATCAGGGCCCTCTCCCGAGAACGCGGCCTGCCGACGTGGGACAAGCCGTCGATGGCCTGTCTGGCGTCGCGGCTGCCCTACGGGACGCCGGTCACGGAGGAGACGCTGAAGCGGGTCGAGGCGGCGGAGGCCTTCCTGCGGTCGCTGGGGATACGTGAGCTGCGCGTCCGGCACCACGGCGACGTCGCCCGCATAGAGGTCGACGGAGCGGGCAGGGAGGCGCTCGCGCGCGAGGAGAACCGGCGGGCCGTGGTCGAGAGGCTGAGGTCGCTGGGCTATCTCTACGTCACCCTTGACCTGGAGGGCTTCCGCAGCGGCAGCCTCAACGACGGACTGGGGCAAGCAGCCCCCAATAAGGGCGAGGATCCGCCGGCATGACAGCGAGAAGCGGTCGCCCCTAGGGCTGGGGCGACCGCTTCGGCGGGGTACATTGCCTGCCGCTCAGGGCGGACTAGGCGAGGGGCCACGACTAGATGAAGCGTTCTTACCGGTTACCACATAGGTAGCCCAAGGCGGGGTCCCCACGGAGCTCCTGCACCGCTCCCGGAAAGCCCTGCCCCGGCGCCACCACGTTTCCAATTCAGGATCCTGTCGATGTTGGCGGTCAGGCGGGCCATGATCTTGTCCGCCCGCTCCTGGGTGAGATTGCCGTCGGCCACCGCCTGATCGAGTTTGTCCTGGGCGGCGGTCAGGATGGCGCTCTTCA
>DAOUEO010000106.1:0-1844 GCA_034430455.1 Dehalococcoidia bacterium
CCCCGACGGCCACTTCGACACCATCGTCGCCGCCTCCGTCCTCGAGCACGTCGAGGAGTTGGCGCCGCTGGCCGCGGAGATGGCGCGCCTGCTGGCCGCCGGCGGCGAACTGCTCGCCAACGTCCCCTCCGAGAACCGGTTCTACGAGCTGGGGCGGCGCGTCTTCAGATACACCAAGCCGGCGGACCACTATCACGACGGCGAGTTCGCCATTGAAGTCGTCGGCGGCCGGCTCGCGTTGCGGGAGAAGCGGCACTTCCCCCTCAACTGGGCGCCGCTCTCCGTCTTCTACCTGCTTCGCTTCGTCAAAGAGGGCCGTGGCGGCCCGGAGGCATGACAATGAGCGACGCCGCCGGGGGGCTGATCATCGTGCCCGCCTACAATGAGGAGGGCTCCCTCCGTCTCGTCCTCTCGGAGCTGCGCGCCACCGCCCCCCAGTTCGACGTCGTCGTCGTCAACGACGGCTCCACCGACGCCACCCCCGCCATCGCCCGCGAGATGGGCTGCCCCGTGCTCGACCTCTGCTTCAACCTGGGGATCGGAGGGGCCATGCAGACGGGCTTCCGCTACGCCCTGGAGAAGGGCTACCCTGTCGCCCTCCAGGTCGACAGCGACGGCCAGTTCCCCCCTGACCAGATCGACAGGCTGGCCCGCCTCGTCCTCGAGGAAGGCTGGGACATGGTCATCGGCTCCCGCTTCCTCGGCGGTACCACCTACGAAGGGAGCCGGTCGCGGCGGGTCGGCAACCTCGTCCTCTCGCGGCTCTGTACCATCCTCGTCGGCCGCCGCATAACCGACTGCACATCCGGTTTCCGCGCCTACAGCCGGCGGGCGCTGGAGAGCCTCCTCGACTACTACCCCGCCGACTACCCGGAGCCGGAGGCCGTCGTCTTCCTCGCCCGCAGGGGGCTGCGCATCCGCGAAGAGCCGGTCAACATGCGGCGGCGGCAGGCCGGAGCCTCCTCCATCGGCGGCCTGAAGCCGCTCTACTACATGCTCAAGGTCAGCCTTGCCCTAATCCTCAACACGTTCAAGGAGAAGCCCCCGTCGGTGACCGAAAGGAGGGGAGAGAGATGAGGCCCATCAGCATCTTCGTCATCGTCGTCGCCGTCGTCATCGCCCTGGTCGTCCTCGCCTACATCCGCAAGTGGCGCCTCCGCGAGGAGTACTCCATCCTCTGGCTCCTCCTCGTCGCCGCCATGGTCCTCCTCGCCTCCTTCGAGGGTATCACCGTCTGGCTGGCCGACCGGCTGGACGTCGAATATGCCCCCTCGATCCTCTACTTCGTCGCCCTCGCCTTCGTCGCCGCCATGCTCTTCCACTACTCGCTGGAGATATCCCGCCTCTCCGACCAGAGCCGGCGTCTGGCGCAGGAAGTCAGCCTCTTGCGCTCGCGGCTGGAGGGGGAGACGCTGCCCCCTGCCGCCGCGGACGAGCCCGCCCAGGAGGACCCGAAAGAGGGACGGGCCTAGCGGGGTGCTGAGGAGATCGCAAGAACGGGGGTACAGGGGGCCTGGGGGGTGTCCCCCCAGATTCAAAAAACCAGGCCGCGAGCCGTCCTTCCGCGGAAGGACGCGCGACGTGGCCGATGCAAAGAATACGAGATCATCCGCGACGAACCGGCTGGAAGACGCGGATGCTCTGGAGAACCCCCAGCGCGATGAACAGCGTGATCAGAGAGCTGCCCCCCTGGCTGATGAACGGTAGCGGGATGCCCGTTACCGGCAGCAGCCGGATGTTCACGCCGATATTGATGAACACCTGAAACAGGATGAAGGTGACGATGCCCGTCGCCAGCAGCCGCCCGAACGGGTCGGGACAGCCCGTCGCCGTCTGGAGCCCCC
>DAOUEO010000107.1:0-9914 GCA_034430455.1 Dehalococcoidia bacterium
CTGCTCGGCCACCTGTTCCAGAAGCGGGACCTGCCGAGCTACACGACCTATGCCCACTTCCGGCGGCTCATGGAGCGCGACGAGCCGGTGGTCGGCTCCTCGACCGTCACCTACTGGCGCGATGCTAAGGGCGAGCTGAACTTCCACGGCGCCCGCTGTCTCAACTGCGGCGTCGTCCAGTATCCAGTGCCCCGAGTGTGCAGCGAGTGCGGGGTGAAGGACAAGTTCGAGGAGGTGAAGCTGACCCGAAAGGGCAGCGTGTTCACCTACACGCTGGACCATCTCGTCGCCGGACAGTACCTGAACACCCCCGTCCCCCGGCTGGTGATCGACCTGGAAGGGGGCGGCCGCGTCTTCCTGGAGATGACGGACGGCGACCCCCAGGAGGTCAAGGTCGGTCTGCCGGTGGAAGTCATATTCCGGTGCCTGCACGAAGGCGCCCACTTCCACAACTACTACTGGAAGTGCCGCCCGCTACCGCAGGCCTAGCGGGAGTTTGGCCCTTTCTCAGAGGAGGACAGCGTCATGGGAAGCATCAAAGACAAAGCGGCCATCATCGGGGTAGGGTGCACCAAATTCGGTGAACTCTGGGAGAAGGACGTCGAGGACCTGGTGGTGGAGGCGTCGTATGAGGCGCTGGAGGACGCGGGGCTGACGCCCAACGACCTCGACGCCGCCTGGGTGGGGTTCCTCTACAATTTCACGGGGGTAAGCGGTAACACCTTCTCGGAGCCGATGAAGCTCTTCGGCAAGCCGGTTACCCATGTGGAGAACTTCTGCGCCGCCGGCATGGACGCCTTCCGCAACGCCTGCTACGGCGTCGCCTCCGGGGTGTACGACGTGGTGATCGCCGCCGGCGTGGAGAAGCTGACCGATATCGGCGGCTCGGGGCTGCCGATGTCCGGCTTCGGCCACCCCGTCATCGGCGGCATCAGCGCCCCCGGGATGTTCGCCCTCGCCGCGACGCGCTGCTTCCACGAGTACGGCTGGACGAAGGAGGACCTGGCGCGGGTAGCGATCAAGAACCATAAGAACGGCGTCCTCCACCCCAAGGCGCACTTCCGGAAGGCGGTAACGATGGAGGAGGTGCTGGGCGCCCCCATGATCGCCTGGCCGCTGGGACGGTTCGACTGCTGCGCGATGTCGGATGGGGCGGCGGCAATCGTGATAACCCGCCCCGAGATCGCCAAGAAGAGCAAGCACAAGGACGACTACGTGGTCGTCAAGGCGAACGCGCTGGCGACGGCGTCGGCGCAGCCCATGTTCCGCAACTCACTCGACTATCTGGGCTTCCCCGCCACGCAGGCGGCGGGCGCCCTGGCCTACGAGGAGGCGGGGGTCAAGGACCCGGCGAAGGAGATAAGCTTCGCCGAGGTGCACGACTGCTTTACGATCACCGAGATCCTGAACTGCCAGGACCTCCAGTTCTGCGAGCAGGGCAAGGGGGCCGCCTTCGTCGCGGAAGGGCACACGGAGGTGGACGGCAACATCCCCGTGAACGCCAGCGGCGGGCTGAAGTGCTTCGGGCATCCCATCGGGGCGACGGGCTGCCGGATGCTCTACGAGGTGACGAAGCAGCTCCAGGGTCGCGCCGACGGCGCTCAGGTGAAGGACCCGCGTCTGGGGCTGGCGCACAATCTGGGCGGGCCGGCGTCGATCTGCTCGGTGACGATACTGGGTCGGCCGGACTAGGGGCCCGTTGGAGAGAGAGACCCGCGCCTAGGCGGGGAAGAACTCGATGCGGTCGCCTACGGCCGTCCCCGTCTGCTCGATGACGCCGACGGGCAGCTCCACCGTGTAGCGGGTGCGCAGGGGACACAACACGAACCGGAACGGCCTCACGTTGACGGCCGTCTTCACGACCTCACCATTCTTGTCCACGAAGATGACGTCGATGGCCATCCGCATGAAGAGGGTGTGGATGGCGTTGCCGGGCGCCAGCACGAGCCCTTCGCCCGCGGAGAGGTGGGAGCGGCCCAGGAGGCCGACGAGGCGCGACCAGTAGCGGTTCGCCAGACGGGCGTTCTCGGCGATTCGCGCTCCCCTGGCGGCGTTCTCGATGCGTAGATGAGAGGCGTTCGGGATCACTAGCCGTACAGCAAGTAGAGCTCGATCATGGCAGGACCGAGGATAACGATGAACAGCGCCGGCAGGATACACAAGACCAGCGGGAAGATCATCTTCACGGGGGCTTTGTTCGCCAGCTCCTCCGCCCGCTGACGGCGCCGCGTGCGCATCTGATCCGACTGGACCCGCAGCACCTGGCCGATGCTGGTCCCCATCGACTCCGCCTGGATGATCGCATTGACGAACATGGAGAGATCGGCGACCCCTGTGCGGTCGGCCAGATCACGGAGGGACTCGGCGCGCGCCCGTCCCATGCCGATCTCCCGCAGGGTGAAGGAGAGCTCCTCGGCGAAAGGCCCCTCGACCTTCTCGGCGACGCGTCCCAGCGAGGCGTCGAGCCCCAAGCCGGCTTCCACGCAGGTAGTGATGAGGTCGAAGGAGTCGGGCAGGCTCTTGACGATCACCGACTGGCGCTGACGGACGCGGTTGCTGAGCCACATCTGGGGCATGACGAACCCGAAACCGGCGAGCACCGCCGTGAACGCCAATCCCTTCGTGCCGACACCGCCCATCATGGCGACGGTCATGGCAAACCCCAGGCCGCCCAGGACACCCATGGCCACCGCGCACACGGTCAGGAACCCCTGGGGGGTGATAGGCTCTCCAGCCTGGATGAGCTTCCTCTTAATGCGGGCAAGCAGGCCGTGGGGAAGGAGAGAGAGAACCCGTTCCGCCATAACGTCGACGGCCGGCCCCAGTACCCGCTCGCCGAAGGTCGGTATTCTATCCGCCGCCGCGTTGGCGCCCGAGGACCTCCCCAGGAAGGCGACACGCGCCCGGACGGCGTCGGGGCCCGGCTGGCGGAACATCGTGGCCAACAGGTACACGGTGATGAAGACGGAGGCTGCTGCCAATAGCGCCATTCTCTACCCCCACTATACCTCGATGTTGACAATGCGACGGATCAGCAGGATACCCATTCCTTCCATGCCGCAGGCAGCCAGCAAGGCAATCCGACCGGTGTTGGTGACGAAGAGCACCTCGGTGTAGTTCCGGCCGGTCACGCTGCCGAGCAGGAAGAGGACACCGATTATGGCTACGGGCAACCCCCCTACTATGAAGCCGGACAGCCGCTGCTGGGCGGTGAGGGTGCGGATCTCGCCCTTTATGCGCGTTCTCTCCCGCATGGTGCGAGCGACCGTGTCGAGCACCTCGGCAAGATTGCCCCCGACCGTGCGCTGAATGAGAATGGCGGTGATCACGATATCCAGATCTTTGCTCTGCATCCTGTCGTTGAAGGCCACGAGGGCGTCCTCGAAGCTTGCGCCGACGTTGATGTCATTGATCGTGCGCTTGAACTCGGCGGCGAGGGGAGGGTCGAGCTGCTCGCCGGCGAGGTCCATGCTCTGGAGCAGGCCAAACCCCGAGCGCAACGAGTTGGAGACGAGGTCGAGCGCCTCCACCAACTGATCGTTGAACTTCGTGGTTCGGGAGGTGATGCGTCGCGAGGTGTGCCAGCGGGGCAGGATGTACCCGACCACCGCCCCTGCCATCGCCACGGCGATGCCGATGCCATCGCGACCGAGGACAATGAGGACGAGGGCGAACAGCAGGAGCGCCATCATCAGGCGCAGAGTAAGATACTCTCCCACTCGAAGCTTCATGTCCGCCCGCTCCAGGTCGCGGGCGACGTTGTCGGCCCATTCCCTGCCGGAGAGGAGGTCGCCGATAATGGGGATGCCGCTCAGCTCCGTCCGCTTCAAGGCGGATCCCATCATCTGCACCGGGACCTGCTCCCGGTTGACAACATTGGTGAGGCGCTGCCGCACGCGGTGGTGCCTGCCGCCCACTGAGCTCCAGTAGAAGAGCAAGAACAGGATCAGCACCGTGAACATTACCGAGATGGCCGTGATCAGAGCCAGCGCGTCCATATGCTCACCATCCGGAGGCGCCGAATACGTCTTGCGCGAGCTGGATGCCGGCGATGACGAATTTTTCGGCGAACTGCGGCCTGATACCCGTGGGATGGAAATCCCCGACTATCCGGCCCTCACTGTCGATGCCGCGTTGCTCAAAGCGGTAGATGTCCTGCATCGTCACCACCTGGCCCTCCATGCCGGTAATCTCCGAGACGGTGGTGATCTTGCGTGTCCCATCCGGCATACGGGCGATCTGGATTATCGCTTGGACGGCGGAGACCATCTGCTCGCGGATGGCACGGAGAGGGAGGTCGAGGCCGGCCATCAGGATCATGTTCTCGACGCGGGCGAGGGCGTCCCGCGGCGCGTTGGCGTGGATGGTCGTGATGGACCCCTCATGGCCGGTGTTCATCGCCTGCATCATGTCGAAGGCCTCGGCGCCGCGCACCTCGCCCACCAGGATGCGGTCGGGGCGCATACGGAGGCAGTTCCTGACGAGGTCTCTCTGGGTTACCTCGCCCTTCCCCTCCAGGCTGGGCGGCCGCGCCTCCAGGCTGACGATGTGGGCCTGCTGCAGGCGGAGCTCCGTAGGGTCCTCAATCGTTATGATGCGCTCGTCATCGGGAATGAAGGCCGACAGGGCGTTCAGCAGGGTGGTCTTGCCGGTGCCGGTGCCGCCGGAGATGACTATGTTCAGCTTCACCTGGATGCAGGCCCGCAGGAACTCCGCCAGCTCACGCGTCAGCGTGCCGGTGGAAATCAGGTCCTCGATGGTCATCTTGTCCTTGCGGAACTTCCGGATGGTGATCGTCGGGCTCTTGGGCGCCACGGGCGGGATGATGATGTTGACACGGGAGCCATCGGCGAGGCGGGCGTCGACCATCGGTGAGGACTCATCGACGCGTCTGCCCAGGGGGGCTATGATCCGCTCCGCTATGCGCTGGATATGGGCGGCATCGCGAAAGCGGATGGGGCTCAGATACAGCCGCCCCTCTTTTTCATAGAAGACGACGTCAGGGGCGTTCACCATCACCTCTGATATCGAGTTGTCCCGAATCATGGGCTCGATGGGACCCAGTCCCAGCACCTCGTCGGCGACGGCGGTGACCAGCTCGTCGCGCGTCATGCCGACTATGCCGGGCATCTCGTCCGCTATCAGGGTGCGCGCCGAGGACTCCACCATTTCGCGAGCCTTGGCAGGCTCCAGGCCGTCGAGCTTGCTGGGATCCAGTTCCTCGATCAGTCTCTGATGCAGCTTGTACTTGAGCTCGGTGAGGGCTTCGCTGGTCTGGAGCAGGCTGGAGGAGTCGCTGCCCCGCCGCAGCCCGCTCTCGCCGTCGCCGCCGGCCTTTTTGGATTGCCACTGAAACTGCGCCATCGCTATGTCCCCAACCTTCTATGGAAAAGGGCGGTTGTCGCTGGTTACCGTCCCAAGAATTTCTCCAGGAACCCCCGCTTCTCCGGCGAGGTGCCGCTGAGAGCGGAGGCAAGATCGCTGATGCTACGGGAGACCCTGGCAAACGGCTTGGTGATTATCACGGGCTGGCCAAGCTGGGTGCTGGTGGCGACGTTGAGGTCGTGAGGTATGCACCAGAACACCTTGTACTCGAGCACACGCTCCACGTCATCCTCCCGCAGGGTGTTGGCGGCAGTCGAGTGGTTGACCATCAGCTTGACCTTGTCCTCCGAGACGGAGGCGCTCTGGAGCATCTCCAGCGCCAGGGCGGTGTCCTTGATGCTGGCGATGTCCATGCTGGTGACCAGGAGGATGAGGCTGGCAACCTCAAGGGTAGCACCCACGATCTCATTGAAGGTGCCCGGCGTGTCAATGACGACGTAGTCATGGGTCTGCGCCAGCAGGTCGATGATCTTGCTGATCTGCGCCGGCGTCACGTTGCGCCACTCCGTTGGGTGGAGGGGCGCCGGCAGGATCTGGACGCCGCTGTGATGGCGGACCAGGTAGTCGCGCACGGTATCCCTGTCAATCTCCTCGATGTGGCGCGCCAGGTCGGCGATGCTCTGCTCGACGGCCACGTCCATCATTATGGCGACGTCGCCGAAGCGGGTGTCCATGTCGACCAGGCAGACGGTGCTCCCCGTGCCCCGCACGAGGGCGGTGGCCAGATTGGTGGAGATCGTCGTCTTGCCGATGCCGCCCTTCGCCCCGAAGATGGTGATGATGGTCCCGCGGGCGGCCGCCTCCGGCCGGTCACCGGAGGAGGAGCGGAGGCGCCTCTTTTCTTCCTGCTCCAGGACACCGTAGATGGCGCGGGACAGGTCTTCGGGCTTGAGCGGCTTGATGAGATAGTCGCGGGCCCCCGAGACCATCGCCCGCCGCACGGAGGCGGCGTCGGCGAGGGAGGAGTAGACCACGATGGGCACATCGGAGATGGCGTCGCCCAGGGATTCCATGGTCTGGAGGCCGCGAGCGACCGGCTCTTCCACGCTGACGAGGAAGACATCGGGCGTGTTCTCGTTGGCCACCGTTATCGCTTCGATGCCGTAGCCAGCGTCGCCGACGACGGTGAAGTGGGCGAGAGTGATGGCCCGCTTCGCGTCGGCGCGGCTCGCCGGGTCGGGATCGATGACGACACACTCTGGGGTTCTGGCCATTTGCTTCCCTGTTTGAGCTTCAGCTAGGTCCGATACATACGGCGGTCATGTCACTGGGTAGCTTTGTACGACGGCGGCGCGGCCATACCTTCAGGCCACAGCTCCGACTCGACGATCGGCCTGACCTCTGTGACGTCTGAGTCGCCAAAACCGCGGACGACGGCGCGCAGGTGGCCGTTGGCCTCGGCCAGGAAGAGCCACTCCGCCTGCTCGGGTTGGACGAGAAGGGTAAGCGTCGTCGCCTCCGGGTTTGGATCCGCCTCCGAGCCGCGGGCGCGCTGCCCGTCAGAGTCGGTCGCGGCGGCTTCCGTCCCGTTCGTGTCGGCGGGCGGCGGGACGTCCGTTATCGTCTGAGCGACCGCCAGCACTTCGACGTTCTGGAGGATCGTCCGGACGAGCCAGGCTTCCTCCTCGTTGCCTTCCGAGTTCTTCACGTCGAACACGGCGATTATGTCCACGTAGTCGCCGGGAAGGACCAGGCCGCCGGCGCTGAGGACCTGGTCCGCCTTGATGGAGATGGCGCGCATTCCACTGGGAACGGTGAAGGAGAGGGCGTCCGCACCCTCTACACCCTCCAGAGAAATCACCTTGCTAGACGTCATCTCTTCACCGACGGAGATGGGGTAACGGCTTACCTTGCCGATTACCTCCGCCACGCTGCCGTAGGACGCCTCCGGCTTGGCGCCCACCGCCACGTCGCGCGCCTTTACCATGTCGTCGGTAATCTGCGTCCGCGCCGGGATGTCGACGGCGGCCACCACGATCGTCGTCGTGGCGGTAGAATCGCCGTCCTTGTCGCCGCCGCCGGAGCGGGAGATGGCAACATAGACGAGCATGGCGCTGAGCGCCGCAGAAACTAGGGCCAGCATTAGGAACCGCCGATTGACTCTGCCCGCCGGCCCACCGGCTCCTGATCTAGCCATGAGGCTACCTCCAGTCGATTACATGGATGTCCGGCCACCGCTCCGCAGCAGCCAGGCATAGGCCTGACCGAATTAAGCTAGCCGGCGTACCCATATGAGTATCGGCACAAAACCCGTCCGTTGAACCCTCGCCGGCCCGATCTTTGTGCCGGTCTACCGAGAGATGGATAACGTCCAAGAGTTCTCTTCCCTGAGCAAAAAAAGGGGGGGGCGCGCGAAGACCCTCACTCCGTTCCACCGCAACGACCGAAAGGCTCATTGATGACCCGCTCGCGCCCGCTCAACGGGATGTTGGGGACGATCGCGCTTATGACGGGCGTCATCATATGGTGGTCGTACTCCACTTCAACCTCGATGTTGTCGCAGGCGACGCCGGCGGAGTTCTCAGTCGGGGGATCGGCGTAGTCGGGGTACTCCCACATTCGCACTGTGATGTCCACAGCGTCGGGACCACCGCTGAGGCCCATGGCCGCTTCCTTCGCCTCGTATTCAATGCAGGCGAGGCGGTCGTCGGAGGCGATGTCACAATCGCCGCGGCCGGTGAGGGCGTAGCGCGCCCCTTCGCGGGCCGCGTGCTGAACGGTGATCCAGGACTCGAAGAGGCGGGCGGTATCGATGACGCCGAAGACGAGCGTGAGGAAGATGCTGCCGATTAGGGCGAACTCCACCATCGCCTGGCTGCGCTCGGAGGAGCCCCGCCGCAGGGAGAAGACGCGTCGCCACAGGCCTCTTGTCTTCATACCATTCAACTCCTGTCTCGCCTTCTCCTGACCATTCCTGTAATCTCCACCGCGCCCGTCCTTATCTGATGAGACGGAAGCCGATAAGGCGGGCGATTGTGGCGAAGGTGTTGGGCAGATCCTCAGCGGTCTCCACCTCGAAATAGTGGTCGTTGGTGCCCGGCGTAGAGGAGGCGATGCACTTGAGGAGGCGCCTGTCTGCCGTATTGTCATGGTTTGTGTTTCCGATGCCGCTGCAGTAGGAGGTAGTCGCGTACTGATGCACGTCATTGGTGCCGCAGACATCAAGTGCCACCACGTAGACCTCCACACCGTTGGCCGTCATGCTGTCAACCATCTCCACCGTCTTGGTATCGAGCTGTCTCTCCCGCGTTTGGGCGGAGCGGCAACTGGTGTCTGTGTAGTAGTCTGAGTTGGCCGGGTCGTAGTCAGGGCGGCACTCAGCCGGCGGCGCCCCCTCCGAAGCCGAGTATGAGCTGGCATTGTAGGTGTTGTCGCCGTCGGAGAGGATGACCACGATGTGCAGGCTGTTGCTGACGGTGTGGTGATCGGGCCCGAACAGGACCTCATTGGCCTTGAGGAGGCCGAGGCAGTTGTTGGTACCCGTGCCGCCCAGGGCTTCGATGTCATCGATCCTACTCATCAGGAGGCTCTTGTCATTGGAGAGCTCGGTCACCATCTCGTCGGTGGGAATGCAGGCGGAGTAGTCGCGCGGCGGGTCGTAGCAGCCGCGGTAGGCGATCGCCCCCACCAGCGTCTCCGAGGAGGAGATGGTATCGGTGAGAAGGGCGTCGGTGAACTCCTTGGCGGCGTTCTTGGCCTCGTAGATGGGGCAGCCCGGGTTGTTGTCATACCAGTTGCAGGGGCTGGCCCCCATGGAGCCGGTGGCGTCGATGGCGAGGACGGTGTCGACGGCGAGAACGCCGAAGCCGGCGGTGGCGGTAGCGGTCACTTCCACCGACTCGACGCCAAGGATCTTCATGAAGAACATCGGGACCTGCTTACTCCCGTTCACCTGAATCTGGCGCTCCTGGGGTGACACAGGCACGTCTACCTCCGCATCAGGATCGTTCTCCGCCATGTATTGGTACACCTTGGCCTGAGCATCAGGCACGTCCGGCAGCTCGAGGGTGCCGGCGAGGGCGGCGGCATCGAGCGCGCGCACGAGCTGGGCGCGGGCAACGAAGATGTGGCCCACCACAATCGCCAGGCCGATCGCCCCCATGAGGACGAGCATGACCAGGGCGGACATGACCAGTATCTGACCTCTCTCAGTGAAGGTTGCCTTTGCCCTACGCCACGACATCTTCGTCTCCTCCTGCCCTGCTAGCGGGCACGATCAATGACCGTTCATCACTCATAGGAAATCGACCGCATGGTTGTGCTGGAGCAAATGTGGATCGGGTCCGGTATGAAGCCGGGCAGGGGGAAGATCAGCGCGTGGTCATAGCAGACCTCGACCTTGACGGACGTATCGCCCGGCACAGGGTTGTGGGTTACCAACACGTCGCTCGCGGGGTCGAAGGGGTCGCGCAGGCGCTCCATATCCCTGTCCACGAGGTCCCTGATCTCGGTGTCCGTGGCCAGCCCTCTCGAGCCTAGGCGCGCGGCGTCCCTGCTGGCGTCGATCACGGTGAGGTAGGAGTTGAGGG
>DAOUEO010000108.1:0-4914 GCA_034430455.1 Dehalococcoidia bacterium
CCCTAACCACTCCACTTCCAAGCAGAAGACCTCTCGGTTTCAAGGGAATGTAATTCGGAAGATGGGATGACGTGGAAGGCTAAAGCCTTCCTCTACGTTCCGGCAAGCAGGGCACGGGGGCGGGCAGAGACGCCCGACCCTACGTTTGGTGCGAGGCGTCGAGGGGGCGGTAGAAGCAGGAGCGCTCGCCGGTGTGGCAGGCGGGGCCCGTCGGCTGGACGCGGATGAGGAGGGCATCGTCGTCGCAGTCGACGAGGATGGAGCGGACGTTGAGGAAGTTGCCCGAGGTGGCACCTTTGTGCCATAGCTCCTGCCGGCTGCGGCTGTAGAACCAGACCTGGCCCGACTCGATGGTGCGGCGCAGCGACTCTTCGCTCACGTAGGCGAGGGTCAGCACCTCGTCGGTGTCGTCGTCCTGGATGACGGCGGGGATGAGGCCGTTGTCTTTGAACTGAAGCGCCATGACGGTCTCCTTGCTGCGACTAGAGGCGGACGGGGATGCCGCGCTCGGCCAGGTACTCTTTGACCTGACGGATGGTGTAGGTCCCGAAGTGGAAGATGCTGGCGGCGAGGACGGCGTCGGCTTTGCCGTCGACGACGGCGTCGACCATATGCTGGGGGCTGCCACAGCCGCCGGAGGCGATGACGGGCACCTCCACGGCCTCGGAGATGGCGCGGGTGAGGGGGATGTCGTAGCCGTCGAGGTGGCCATCGGTGTCCATGCTGGTGAGGAGGATCTCGCCGGCACCGAGTTCCACCACCTTCTTGGCCCAGTCCACGGCGTCGATGCCGGTGGGGGTGCGACCGCCGTGGGTGTAGACTTCCCAGCGATCGTTCCCCAGACCTTTGCCGTCGATGGCGACGACGATGCACTGGCTGCCGAAGCGCTTGGCGCAGCGCTCGACGAGCGGCGGGTCGGCGACGGCGGCGGTGTTGAGGGAGGTCTTGTCGGCGCCGGACTCGAGGAGACGGCGGACGTCGTCCTCGCTGCGGATGCCGCCGCCGACGGTGAAGGGGATGAAGACGTGGTCGGCGGTGCGGCGGACCATGTCGTAGACGGTGTCGCGCTCCTCGGCGGAGGCTGTTATGTCAAGGAAGACCAGCTCGTCGGCCTGCTGCTGGCTGTAGTAGGCGGCGAGCTCGGCGGGGTCGCCGGCGTCGCGGAGCTGGACGAAGGAGACGCCCTTGACGACGCGGCCACGGTCAACGTCGAGACAGGGTATGATTCGCTTGGCAAGCATCGGTGCACGCCCTCCCGGAGAAGATGTGGCTTATTGTATCAGCTGCCAGACAGTTTAGCACGGGCGACAGGAGGGCGGTGGCGAAGTGCTCAAGCTCGCGCCGCTCCCTCTCCGATTCTAACTCCAGGAAGCGGAAGGCGCACTCCTCGCGGATGTAGAAGGTAACGGCGATCTCGGTTTCCAGGCGTTTGATCAGGGAGAGTTTGCGGCGAAAGATGCTGGACTTGCCGTTGCCCTTATGGTGGTCGACGAGGAGGCGGCGGCGGAGGTTCCTGGACTGGCCGACGTAACAGGGATGTCCGCCGCCGTCGTAGATGACGTAGATGCCGGGGCGCTCGGGGACTTCGACGCTGGTGAACGTGAAGGGGCGCGCGCTCATCAGGCGGCCAAGAGATGCCATGAGCGCGCTTGCCCTCTGCTCCAGGGCCAGCGTGCCGTCACCCAATCCGACTCCCTCACAAGGTCAACAACCGTAAGGCGCCGCCGTGTGAGGGGGTCACCGGATGATGGGGCTCGCATTTAGCCAGGGCACCGAAGGGCGCGACCCCGATAAGCCCTAGCGGTGGTCTGGCATTAGAGCTTCCATTGCCGCCTAGCCCGTCACTGGTGCGAGATCAACCGGCCGGTCTGTCCCGCTGGGGCAGGCCGGTTGCCCGGGAAACCGTGAGGCGTCTCGTCGTACAGCAGGATAGCGGCTAGTACGGCGAATTGCAAATGGGGGCCTTGGGGCCGGCTGTGATCCGGGGATGGACAGGCGGCGGTGAGGGTTTGTCGATGCGAGGCCCGGTGCGAGTGGGAGGCGTGGGCGTGGTGGCGGTAACATGGGCGTGGTTGCTCCCACCCACCCACCCTAGGGAGGTCCTCAAGGAGAATCTGGAGGACACCCCCAGACCCCCGCCAGAGGGGGATGCTCCCCCTCTGGACTCCCCCAAGGGGACGCGTCTAAGAGAAAAAGGCACAGCCCTCGCCGAAAGACGTTGACGTGGAAGGCTGAAGCCTTCCTCTACATGCCGGCAAACGCGATGCGGGGCTGGCACCAGCCGTTGGAGGACAGACAGGCCTCCTCTACGCTTGGCGGATTCGGGGGACTCAGGCGGCGGCCTGGAGGGCGGCGGGGAGGGTGAGGACGCCGTCGTAGAGGGCGCGGCCGATGATGGCACCCTCGACGTTCAGCCGCGCCAGACGCCGCAGTTGGTCAAGGGTGGCGATGCCGCCGGAGGCGATGATGGGGACACGCACGGCCCGCAGCACCCGCGCGATGGCGGCGAAGTTGGGGCCTTTTTTGGTGCCGTCGCGGGCGATGTCGGTGTAGATGAAGCGGGGGACGCCCAGCTCGACGAGGCGGGCCATCAGCTCTTCGGTCTTCTCTTCGGAGCGCTCGCGCCAGCCCTGGATGGCGACCTCGCCGCGGCGGGCGTCGACGGCGACGATGATGTCGCCCGGGTAGCGATAGCAGGCCTCGGCGACGAGGGTCTGGGCGCGGACGGCGACGGTGCCCAGGATCACTTGCTCGACTCCCATCTCCAGGTAGCGGGCGACGGTGTCGACGCTGCGGATGCCGCCGCCGACCTGGCAGGGGATGTCGACGCCGGCGACGATCCGCTCGATCACGTCGATGTTGAGCGGCTCGCCGGCGCGGGCGCCGTCGAGGTCGATCAGGTGGAGGCGGTGCGCTCCTTCTTCCTGCCAGCGGCGGGCCATGGCCACGGGGTCGTCGGAGAAGACGGTCTCACGGGCGTAGTCGCCCTGGTAGAGGCGGACGCAGCGGCCGTCGCGAACATCGATCGCGGGGATGATCTCCATGCTCAACACCTCCCGAGGCGCCATCTTCCCGATTTTACTGCGCGCGCTCGACCCAGGCAAGGAAGTTTCGGTAGAGGAGGAGGCCGGCGTCGCCGCTCTTCTCGGGGTGGAACTGGGTGGCGATGACCTTGCCCCTGGCGACGACGCTGGGAAAGGTGACGCCGTAGTCGGTCTCCCCGATGACCATGTCGCCATCGTCCGGCTGGGGGTAGAAGCTGTGGACGAAGTAGAAGTAGGCGTCGTCGGGGATGCCCTCGAAGATGGGGTGAGGCCGGCGCTGCCGCACCTGGTTCCAGCCCATGTGGGGGACTTTGAGTCCGGTGGGCAGGCGGCGGACGCGTCCGGGCAGGACGTTCAGGCACTCGTGGCGGCCGCCTTCCTCGCTGAGGGTGAAGAGGGCCTGCAATCCCATGCAGATGCCGAGATAGGGCCGGCCGGCGGCGATGAAGTCGCGGATGGGCTCGGCGAGGCCGCGCCGGCGCAGGTTGCTCATGGTGTCGGCGGCGGCGCCCACGCCGGGGACGATGAGGACGCCGGCCTCGGCGACGTCGCGCGGCTGGTCGCTGATCCGGGCGTCGTAGCCCAGGCGGGCGGCCGCGCGGACGACGCTGCGGAGGTTGCCCGCTCCATAGTCGACGATGATGATGCGCATGGTGGTCTCGGAGTCCATTCTAGCACAGGAGGTCGCCCGTTCGGGCGGGGCGTCCGCTCCGACGATGAAGCGTCGGCGTGGTCAGCGTAACATGAGCGTGATTCTTCCCACCCTCCCGCCCTAGAAAGGTCAAGGGAAATCAAGGGGACACCCCTTGAACCCCGGCAGAGGGGAGACCCCTCTGCACTCCCCCTATCTCACAGCAACGCAGCATCGGAGACGCGATCCGGGGGATGAACCGCGCAGCCTTTCGCGTAGGGGACATTGTGGGCGTTGGGGAGCGTCGGCTAGGAAGGTTTTGAAGGATCTGGGGGTGTCCCCCAGACCCCCGCCGGAGGGGGCAAGTCCCCTCTGGACTCCCCCTGTCCAGTAGAACAGTCGGGTTCCTGTGCTATACTGACGCCGTCAAACCTCTATACTCCCACTTCGACGGCGAGGGAGCGTCATGAGCGTAGACCGCGAGGTCCAGGCGGCGAAGCTGCGAGTGGAAGAGCTGCGGTCGATCATCGCCCACCACGACTACCGCTACTACACGCTGGATAGCCCCGAGACCAGTGACGCCGAGTACGATGAGCTGATGCGGGAGCTGCGCCATCTGGAGGAGCACCACCCGCAGCTCATCACGCCGGACTCACCGACGCAACGGGTGAGCGGCCAGCCGGTGGAGGCGTTCGGGATCGTGGAGCACCGGCTGCCCCTGCTGAGCCTGGCCAACGCCTTCAACGGGGAGGAGCTGCGAGCCTGGCACCGGCGGGCGGCGAACCTGGCGGGAAGGGACGACTTCACGCTAGTCTGCGAGCCGAAGATGGACGGGCTGGCGGTAGCGCTGGTGTACGAGAACGGCAGCCTCGTCCAGGGGGCAACCCGCGGCGACGGGACACGGGGCGAGAATATCACGGAGAACCTGCGCACGATCCGCAGCATCCCGCTGACGGTGGGGAGGGAGGCTCCCGTCCGCTTCGAGGCGCGGGGCGAGGTGTTCATGAGCAAGAAGGGCTTCGAGCGGCTGAACGAGGAGCGGACAGGGGCGGGACAGCCGCTGTTCGCGAACCCGCGCAACGCCGCCGCCGGATCGGTGCGGCAGCTCGACCCGCGGGTGACGGCGCGCCGGCCGCTGGATATCTTCATCTACGCGCTGGGCTGGGCGGAGGGGGAGACGCCACGGACACACTGGGAGTCGCTGGAGTGGCTGGGCTCGCTGGGGTTCCGCGTCAACCC
>DAOUEO010000109.1:0-11439 GCA_034430455.1 Dehalococcoidia bacterium
GGCGGCTGTACAGGCCAGAGGGCACCCAGCCGTAGCGCTCCAGGGGAGTGACGCCGACGAAGTTCTTCAGGGAGAGCGAAAGCTGTGCCCAACTGTGCGTCTTCAGCACGGGGATGGAGATCACGCGGTCGGCGCGGGCGACCAGGCTGGAGACGGCGATCGTGCCCAGGCTGCTGCTGGTAGGGACCTCTACCCACTCGGGGGAGTCGACATCCAGGCAGGCCAGCGTCACCTTCCCCTCGTACTCGGAGCTGAGGCGCGCGGCCTCTTGGACGAGATCCGTCGAGCCGTCCAGGGTTGTGGCGTAGTTCCAGTCGTAGCTGGGCATCTGGGTGGTGTCACCGATGGTCACCTCGCTCGCGCCCGCCTTCAGACACTCCTCGGCGACGGTCGTGACGATCTCCACCTTGGCGCACTCGCCCAGGAGGAAGGGATTGCGGCCGAGATTCGCCCAGTCCATGGTGACGAAGTTCGGTTTGATGAACACTGTCTCCCCCGGCCGGACGATCGCCGCCATCCCACCTATAGCCTCCAGGGCGTCGCGGGTCATCGCGTAGAGGTCGTCGCCCCGGACCGCCGCCACGCGTGCCCTCGGCTCCGGCGTTGCGGTTGGCTTGGGGGCCGTCTCCTCGTCGCTGCAGCCCGTCAGCACCTGCGGCGCGCCCAGGGTGATTGCCGCGCCCGCTCCCAGTCTCAGAACGTCCCGTCGCGTGAGCTTATGCATCGGCCTTTCTCCAGCGTCGTGCGCGTGTTTCTAGAGAACAGGATGCTACTTACGGCTGTTTGAGGTCAACGGCGGAGAGGAGGTTAAGCGCCGACCGTCTAGCGCCGGGGCTCTCGCCAGGGCGACCAGATGGTGACCGCGGCGACCAGCGTCGCCAGGAGGGTGAAGAGGATGTCGGCGCCGGCGAAGACGGCGGCGATGGCGAGGATGAGCGTTACTGTCCCCATGATGGCGATCTCGGGCTCGTGGCCCCGCCAGCGGGCGGCGACAGAGGCGACGAACCTGTCCAGGGGGTTGCGCTCCTCTTGCATGGGCGGCGCGTCGACAGGCTGGTCGCTTCTCTTCTCGACCAGGCGGATGGGGGCGGCTGCCCCGGCGCGGCGCGACATTCTGTTGTTCATACGCCCTCGAGTAGATATTCGGATGCTCTGGCCGCCGTCACCACCCCCATCCCTCCAGAGATCGCCGAAGTGCCTTGACGGGCGGCCGGACGAAGTCTAGAATTCCAGCGAAGCGAGGGGGGGATGGGCCGCCCGGGCCCCGCCGGAAGGCGCTAGAACAGGTCGTGAAGTGGCAGCTAAAGCTCCCGACAGGGTCAGGGCCGCCGATGAGGCCGCGTGGAAGATCGTGGTCGAAGGGTTCGATCCTCTGACCGAGCGCGGCGTGGAGGCGGTGCTGGCGGTTGCCAACGGCCATTTCGGCGTCCGGGCGGCGCTGGAGGAGGGAGGTCAGTCCTCCAACCCCGTGGTCATCGTCGCCGGGGTCTATGTGCCGACGGCCTCGGCGGCGCGGCAGACGCTGCTTGCGCTGCCCGACCCGGCGGTCATGCATCTGACGATCGATGGCCAGCCCCTCCGCAAGTCTTTTGTGCGCACCACCGAGCACCTCCGTGAGCTTGACCTTGGCCGCGGCGTGTCGACGCGCGCGTGGACGTTCGTTGACCGCGAAGGCCGCTCCTGGCGCTGGGAGTCGCTGCGGGCGGCGTCGGCGACGCGGCCCGACCGCTATCTCTACCGGCTGCGCCTCGCTCTGGAACAGGGAGACGCGCCGGTTGAGGTGACTCTGACCCTTCCCCGTGGCGCCATCCTGATGGGTGAAGACAGAAGCTCGCAGATCGAGCTGGTAACGGCGAGGGACACGCAGACCCCCGACGTCCTGGCGGTATCGTTGCCTGTGCGGCCCCGCCGGAAGAACGTGGGAGGCGGCTCGATATCAGCCGTCGTTGAGCAGGGCAAGCCGCTGCTGATGAGCTCGGCGAGCCGCATACGGGAGGTGGATGGCGGCGGCGAGGAGGAAGAGTGCGACTTTGCGGATCTCTTCGCCGAGCACAAGCGCGCCTGGAAGGAGCGGTGGAGGGTGGCGGACGTGGGCGTCGCCGGCAACCCTGAGCTGCAACAGGCCGCGCGCTTCGCCGCCTATCATCTGCTCTCCGCGGCCGCCGTCAACGAGGGCTTGAGCTCGATCGGGCCCCGCGATCTCTCCGGCACCGCCTACCACGGTCATGTCTTCTGGGATACCGAGATCTTCGTCCTGCCGTTTCTCACTCTCGCCTGGCCGGAGGCGGCGCGCTCCTGCCTCATGTATCGCCACCGCACGCTTGACGCCGCCCGTCGTCGGGCGCGGTCACGCGGCTATGAGGGCGCCTTTTACGCCTGGGAGTCCACCGACACCGGTGAGGAGAGGACCCCCGACCACGTTGTCCTCCCCAGCGGCGCTGTTGTCCGCATACTCAACGGCGAGCAGGAGAACCACATCTCGGCCGACATCCCCTATGCCGTGCTCCGGTACTGGCGGGCCACCGGCGACGACGCCTTCATGATCGAGTATGGGGCGGAGATCCTGATCGAGTGCGCCCGCTTCTGGTGCAGCCGGGTGTCGCCGGCGGGCCAGTCCTGCTACTCCATCCGCGAGGTCATAGGGCCGGATGAGTATCACGACGGCGTCGACAACAACGCCTACACGAACGCGATGGCCCGCTGGACGCTCGCGGAGGCTGAGTCCTACGTCGCGGAGCTGCGGCGGTCGGACCCGGAGGGCGCCGAGGCGCTGCTGCGCCGGCTGGGCGTCAGGGCGGAAGAGCTGCGCGAGTGGCGACAGGTGGCGGACTCCATTTGCCGCAGCTCATTCCTTGAAGATGAGGTGGTCGAGCAGTTCGACGGGTTCTCCGGCCTTCAGGAGCTCGATGTCGTAGCCTTCCGGCGGGCGCGGGCCCCCCTCGATATTGCCGTCGGCCACGAAGCCATCCAGCGAATGCGCGTCGTAAAGCAGGCCGATGTCCTGATGGCGCTGCGTCTGCTGCCCGATCTGTGGACTGAGGCCTCGGCGCGGCGGAACATGGCCTACTACGAGCCGCTGACCACCCACACCAGTTCGCTGAGCCCGCCCATTCACGCCCTGCTCGCGGCGTGGCTGAGAGACGGCCTTCTCTGCCAGGCGTACCTGGAGCAGACGGTGGATATCGACCTCGGCAGCTCCTTTCTGGGGGCGGCGAGTGGGACACATATCGCTGCCCTCGGCGGTCTCTGGCAGGCGCTCGTCTTTGGGCTCGGGGGGCTGAAGTTCTCGCAGCGGCGGCTGGAGTTCGACCCCTTCTTGCCGCCCTCCGTGCGGGGGCTGTCGTTTACCGTGCTCTGGCGGCAGCGCCGCGTGCACGTGCGGGTAAGCGATGAGGGCACCCTGGAGGTCAAGGTCGGCGGTCCGCCCTGCGAGGTCCGCGTCAATCAGGAGCGGCGGCTCGTGAAGCCGGGTCGGCGGGAGTCGTTTCGGTTCGACCCGGCCGTTACCTACTGGTCGGCAAGGGAGGTGGGCAATGGTGTTGACTAATGAGAAGATCAGTGTCCCGCTGCTTGTTCCCCTCGACGGCTCAGTACACGCCGCCCGGGCGCTGGAGGTGGCGCGGGCCGTCGCCGAGCTGCGGGGAGACGATATCGATATCCTGTTCGTCTCCGCGGAGCCGCTGGTCGCTGAAAAGGTGGCCGAGGTTGTCGGTCTGCCGGCGGAGTGGCTGCCCGACGTCACATTGCTGAACGCCGTCGGAGACCCTGCGGAGGGCATCTGCCGCGTCGCCGGCGAGATAAAGGCGGACGCCATACTCATGTCGACGCACGGGGCGACCGGCGATCTGATGGCTCTGGCGGGAGGCGTCACTCTTGAGGTGCTGCGGGCCCCGCCCTGTCCCGTGCTGGTCGTGCGCTCCGCCCTGGACATGGGCTCCCAGGCGCGACGGTTGCGGCACCTCCGCCGGCTCTGCATTCCCCTCGACGGCACCCCTGAGGCAGCCTTGTCGGTGAGAGTGGGGAGCGCTCTGGCGCAGCAGGCCAACGCGCGCATCCTGATGCTTCACGTAGTTGAGAGCCAGCCGAAGGAGGGCCGCGCCCTCGCCGGGCCCTCGTATTCTGATCAGCCGCTGTACGAGCTGGAGGCGTGGCAGGAGGAGTTCATTCGCGGCAGCTTTGCGATGGCCCGCCACCCCCCCGAGGCGACGACCTCGTTTGTGCTCCGTTTCGGCGACCCCGATCGAGAGATCGTCGACTTCGCGGCAGAGACCGACTGTGACCTGATCGTGGCGGCCTGGAGCGGGAGCATCTCCGCGGGACGGGCTAAGGTCGTGCAGATGCTTCTTGAGCAGGCGTCCTGCCCGCTGCTGTTTGTGCGGACAGAGGAGTTGCCCCTCTCGGCCTGAATCACGCCCCCTCTTCGCCCTCACCCTGCCGGCCGGTTCGAGGAGCCCAGGAAGTAGGTGTGGGAGGCCTCGTCCAGCGCCTGCGTCGTCAGGGCCGGCTTGCCGCCGTTGTAGTGGGCGGCGTCGGCGATGGCCTCGATCAGGTCGCGGGGGTGGCAGCCCCGCAGCTCGCGTCCCTGGCCCTCGTACCAGTGATCGATGAGGTAGTCAACCATCGCCTCCTCGACCTCGATCTCGTGCTCCTCGCAGGACAGCCTTTCGATCGAATGCTGCATGGCGGAGGTCCGTGCCTTTCCGAGGCGGCTCCTAGCGGGGGCTGGACTGTGCGCTGAGGAAGTCGGGCATAGTCCCGCTGGGATGCATAGTCTCAAACCTTATCCGGCAGTGCCCGATCTCTATCTCGTCCCCGTCGTCCAGCACCGCCCAGTTGACCTTGTTTCCCCCTACCCGTGTGACATGGCGCGGGCTGAGGGAGCGGATTGCGAAGTGGCCTCCGGCGAACCAGATCTGCGCGTGCGCCGCCGCGACCAGCCCGTCGTCCGCCTCCAGGACGACCTCGCTGGTGGGGTCGCTGCCCAGGGTGATCGGTTTGTCGCCGAGGACGACGATGCCGGCCCTTCCCGAAGCCTCCGTGACGTGGAGACGGGCGCGGCCGGGTTTCTCCTTGCTCTCGCCTGGCCGTCTCCGTAGCTGCTGAGGAACGGCGTCGCGGAGGACGCGCTGGTCCAGCAGGTCCGTGGGCGAGGCGGCCCGCCGGCGGGCCCGCCGCTCGGCCCGCCGCTCGGCCCACTGCTCGGCGAGGCGGCGCACGGCCCGCGCCAGGGCGAGCGAGCCCCTTTTCGCCTGGGCGAGGGCCCACAAAGTCCCCCGGCGGACTGCGCGAGCGATAAGAATGGCCCATCGTCTCAGAAACCTGCCCGTGGCCAGCGCCGCTTTTCCTGCCAGCTGCAGCATAGGATGCCAGCGGATCGTCTGGGGGCCCAGCGGCCCCGCCGCCGGTTGCGCTTCCGCCGCCGCCGCGGGCCGCTCCTCCGTTGTCGCCGCTGCCTCGGCGGCTTTCGCCGCCGCTTCTTCAGCGGCCGCGAGAAGCGAGAGGTCGTAGGCGGCCCTCCGCTCCTCGTCCAGCAGCACCGAATAGGCCTCATCCAGCTCCGCCAGCCGCGCGGCCGCCCGGACGATAGCGCCGTTGCCTTCGGAACGGCGGCAGCGCATGAGCGCGTGCGCGCGGGCGACCAAAGGCGCTTCTGCCTGGGGGTCGACGGCGAGGAGGGCATAGTAGTCGACTCGTGGGGGAGGAGGTGGGGGTGGAGGCCCGGAGAGAAGGCGGATGAGCAAAGGAGGAGGAGGAGGAGGCTGTTCCGCGGCCTTCGCCTCGGCGCGGGCCCGGCGTAGCTCTTGCACCCGCGGCACCGTCGCATCGTAGGCGCGGCGGCGGCGCGAGTTCAGAAGCATGGCGTAGGCGACGTTGATGGCTTTCATCTGCCGCTCCACGCTCTCTTTGACCGTCCGGCTGGAGAGGAGCTTCTGGACAACATACCAGTACGCCTCGACGATGACTTCGCGCGGCGCATCAGGGTCTATCTGGAGAAGACGGTAGTGATCCCGATCCTCTGCCAGCGAGCGGGGCTTTTCATCGTTCTTCGGAGCCGTCACGTCAGGTTACGCCTCACCTCAGTCGCCCAGTGTCTTGACCAGCTCGATGATTACGGGACCCAGGATGACCACAAAGAGCGAGGGAAGGATGAAGAAGACGAGCGGGAAGACCATCTTGGCGGGGGCGCGGCGTGCCTCCTGCTCGGCGCGCTGCCGCCGGTGGAGACGTATGTCGCCCGCCTGGGCGCGCAACACCGTCCCCAGGCTGGTGCCCAACTCCTCCGCCTGCACGATCGTATTGGCGAAGACCTGAAGGTCGGCCACGCCGGTGCGGTCCCCCATGTCGCGGAGGGCGTCGCGGCGGGCCTTCCCCAGCGCCACCTCTCGCAGCATCTCCGCGAACTCGTATGCCACCGGTCCTCTCAGCTTCTCAGAGACCCTGTGGAACGCGGAGTCGAGCCCCAGGCCGGCCTCCACGCAGGTAGTCATCAGGTCAAAGGCATCGGGTAGGCTCCGCCAGATGGCGAGTTGCCGCGCCCGCGCGCGCTGCGCCAGCAGGAGGAAGGGAATGAGCGCGCCCAGCAAAGCCGCCACGGGGACGAGGACGTAGACGCCCGTTGGGGGCTCACCGTTGGTCGCTGTCCAGGCGACGAGGAAGAAGGTCACCGGCGCTACCACCGCCATGAAGAGGACAGCCAGGAAGAATGTTGGCAGGCTGAGCGGCCGCCCCGCCGCCACCAGACGGCGGCGCGTCCTGGCGACGAAGGCCGGGGGCAAGAGAGCGATGATTCCGTTGGTCAACCCTTCCGCCAGGGGCAAGACGATGCGTTCCTCGAACGGTACCTCCTTGAGCGGTTGGTAGGCCTGTCTCTCCGCCGCCAGGGCCCGCACGCGCGACTCGGCCCGCCACCGCGAGCGCTGCGCCTGCCAGGTCCCCAGCGAGGCGATGGAGAGGAAGACGAAAACCGAGCTTAGAAGCGGGATAAGCATACCCTCACCCTATGTCTCGATGGCAGTGATGCGCCGGATCGTCAGAAAGCCCAGCACCTGAAGCGCGCCGGCGACGATCAGCATGATTATCCCCGATGTCTCCGTCCAGAGGTTGGACATGAGGTCGGGGTTGAGCAGGAAGAAGATCGCGGCCAGAAACGCCGGCCACAGCGAGAGCACCCAGGCGGCGAACCGCTGCTGCGCTGTGAGCGTGCGCACCTCCCCCCGGATGCGGTCGCGCTCTCGGATCGTCTCCGAGACGTTGTCCAGGATCTCCGAGAGGTTTCCGCCGCTGCTCCGCTGGATGAGGGTAGCGGTAACGACCAGGTCGAGGTCGTAGCTGCCGATACGGTTCCCCATCGACAGCAGAGCGTCCTCCAGGCTCGCGCCCAGCCGCACGTCGGCGACGAGGCGCCCAAACTCCTGGGAGAGCGGCGGCTTCAGCCTCTGCGCCGCGGCGTCGATGGCCTGTAGCATGGCGAAGCCGGCGCGGATGGCGCTGGCGATGTGGGTGAGCCCCTCCACCAGTTGGCGGTCGATTGCCAGCAGCCGGCGCCGTCGCCGCAGGGCCACCCAGAAGGCGGGCAGCATGTAGCCCACGAGCGCCATAGGTATCGCGATGACGAGCCCCACAACCTCCCCGCCCGCGAACAGCAGCGGCAGGGCGAGCAGCAGGATGCCGACGAGTATGCGCAGCATCAGGTACTCCCCGACCCGCAGGTTTATGTGCGCCCGGTCGAGGTTGAGGGCGGCGCGTTCGGCCCAGGTGCTGGTGCCCAGGAGCCGGCGGAGCGCGGGTATCGCCGAGGGCGTGCGCCGGAGCAGAGGGCGGCTGTCGCTTCCCGCCGGCGTCGGCGGCGGCGCCTGGAGCGCCCGCAGGCGGACGTCGGCGATCCGGCTGCTGCTCAGCGCGTAGAGGCCGACGATACCGCAGCAGAGGGAGAGGAGGACGAAGAGGGCGGCTAGGGCAGCGATCATTCCGACCTCACGATCTAAGAACTGAGGGGACACCCAAATCGAGAGTGATGCCGCTCTTCGTCAGGCGGTCTATGAAGGTCGGCATGATTCCGGTGGACTGGAGCATCCCCATGAGCCGGCCGTCGCCGTCCACCCCCGTCTGCTCGAAGCGGAACAGGTCCTGCATAGTCACGATCTGAGATTCTATCCTCGTGATCTCGCTGACGAGGGTGACCCGCCGCCGCCCATCGGCGGAGCGGCTGAGATGCACCATGATGTGCAGCGCCGCCGCCATCTGCTCCCTGATGGCGCGGACGGGCAGGTCGAGCCCCGCCATCAGTATCATGTTCTCGATACGGGCGAGAGCGTCGCGCGTGGAGTTGGCGTGGACAGTGGTCAGCGAGCCCTCGTGGCCCGTGTTCATCGCCTGCATCATGTCGAACGCCTCCGGCCCGCGCACCTCCCCCACGATGATGCGATCCGGCCGCATCCGGAGGGCGTTGCGGAAGAGGTCGCGCTGGGTAACCTCGTTCTTGCCCTCGATGTTCGGCGGCCGCGCCTCCATTGAGATGGCGTGGCTCTGTTGCGGCTTCAACTCGATGGGGTCTTCTATGGTGATGATCCGTTCGCTGGTGGGGATGTAGGCGGAGACGGCGTTCAGCAGCGTCGTCTTGCCGGTGCCGGCGCCGCCTGAGATCACTGTGTTGAGGCGGAGGCTGACGCAGGCCTGGAGGAAGTCGGCGAGCTGCTCCGTCAGCGTTTCGTTCGCCACCAGGTCGGCCATCGTATACCTGTCGGGCCGGAACTTGCGGATGGTCAGGACGGGGCTCTTGGGGACGAGCGGCGGTATGATGACGTTGACGCGCGAGCCGTCGGGCAGGCGGGCGTCGACGTAGGGCGAGGACTCATCGACGCGGCGGCCCAGCGGGGCGATGATGCGGTCGATGATGCGCATGATGTGGACGCGGTCGCGGAAGCGCACGTCCGAGAGGTAGATGACGCCGTCGCGCTCGTAGAACACCTCATCGGGCGCGTTCACCATCACCTCCGATATCGAGGGGTCGGCGAGCAGCGGCTCGATCGGGCCCAGGGCGATCGCTTCATCGACCACCCGCCGCACGATCCGCTCCTTCTCTTCCCCGTACACCGACGGCGCTATCTCGCCCATGATGGCGCGGGCCGACCGCTCCACCGCCTCGCGCGCCCGCTCCGGGTTCAGCTTCTCTACCGCCTGGAGGTCCATCTCCCGCAGAAGGTGCTGGTGGACCGCGAAGACGAGATCGAACTCCTGCGCCGTCAGCGTCTCTTCGTTCGGGATCTCGCTATCCACATCGCTGCTGTTTTCAGCGGTCTTGTTGTTCATGGGGTCTCGTTCTCCTTTGTATTCGTTCCGCCCTCAGGTTCCCCCGCCGGCGGCCGGTGAAGGTGCAGCCCCAGCCGTTCCAGCAGCCCCTGACGCGGCGGCTTTATCCCCACCACCGTGCGGGCGAGGTCGGCCAGATTGCGGGCCCCCGGCGCCGAAGGGTATCTCAGCACCGCGGGCTCTCCAATCTGTGAGCTTTGCCGCACCCGCTGGTCGAAGGGCACCTGCCAGAAGACCTCGTGCCCCAGCGCCTCCTCGATCGTCCTCGCGCGGACGCCGTCCCGCATCGCCAGGTCGTTGACCATCACGCGGATGCGCTCCTCGGGATACGATATCGAGCGCAGCGCCTCCATCGCCCGTAGCGAGTCGCGGACGCTCGCATACTCCGTCGTCACCACCCACAGCACCAGCGACGCCGATTCCAGCGCCGCCACGGTGATCTCGTTCAGCATGCCCGCCGTGTCGACGACGACGATGTCATGGCTCTTGGAGATCAGCTCAATCGCCTTGCGGAAGTCCTCCGGCTTGACGCTGCGCCAGGACATTGCCTGGAGGGGCGCGGCGAGGACGCTCAGCCCGCTCACGTGCTGCGTCAGGTACTTGGGCAGCGTCTCCCGCGTTACCTTCGAGAGGTCACGGGTCAGGTCGACGACGCTGCGCTCCGGTGTCATGTCCAGCATGCCGCTGACGTCGCCGAAGCCGTTGTCGCCGTCCACCAGCGCCACTGCCTGCCCCGTCTCCTCCCGCAGCGCCGCCGCCAGGTTCACCGCCACCGTCGTCTTGCCGACGCCCCCCTTGGCGCCGAAGACGGTGATCACGCTCCCCTGCGGGCCCCAGCCCGCCGTCTGCCCCCGCAGCCGCATTTGCCGCCGCTCCTCCGATTCGAGGACGGCGACGATGGACTTCCCCACCTCCTCGGCGCTCGCGGGCATCGTCAGGAAGTCGCGTGCCCCCGCCAGCATCGCCCGCCGCGCCAGCTCGATGTCGGGCGACGAGGAATAGACGATCACCGGCGTCTCCGGCAGGGTGTTCAGCAGCGACTCCACGGTCTGGAGCGACCGCACCACCGGATTGTTCATCCCCAGCAGCACGACGTCCGGCTCCAGCTCCACCGCCAGCGAGATGGCGTCGGTGCCGAAGCCCGCGTCGCCGGCGATGCTGAAGTGCGACTGCTTGACCAGCCGCTTCAAGTCGTAGCGGGCCTTGGAGTCCTGGTCGACAATGAGAACAGCGGGAATCTTAGCCATATCACATAGCTCCTAGGGGGAAGGGGCCTGGGGCACGGCGCCCCACGGTATCAGGTTTGTCTCCGGCGGCGACGCGGGCTCCCTATCGCCGAACGAGCGCAGAGAGAGCGCCAGCTCCCCCTTCGCCTGCACCAGCGCCAGGAGTTGCGCCTGCTCCGGCGCGACCGCCAGCGTTACCGTGCGCGCGCCCGGGTTCGGCTCCACGTTCTCCGGTCGCTCGCCCAGCGTGCCCGAGACCGCCGACGGTGTGGGCGTCCCCGTCGCGCGGGCCGCCGGTATCGGCTCCTGCGCCGTCTGGGCGATGGCCAGCACCTCGACGCTCTCGATCAGCGTTACCGCCTTGTCGATGTCGACGGTGCCCTCGTCGAGGATGCCGATCACGTCCACCAGGTCGCCCGGCAGTATGAGGCCGCCGGCGCTGCTCTCCTCCGACACCTCGATCGAGAAGGCGCGCATCCCCACCGGCACGACGAACGACAGTCCCTCCTCGTCATCTTTCTGGACGCCGATCTTGGAGGCGACCACCTGCTCGCCGCTGACCAGCGGGTAGCGCGTTACCTGCCCGTCGAGGTCGTCGATGTTGCTGAACGTGTCATCGAGGACGCTGCCCGTGGGGACGTCGGCAACCTCGAGCATGCCGCTGTCGAGGGTGGTGCGGGCCGATATGTTGTGCGCGGCGACGACGACCTTGGTGGTGGCGCCGGCGCCCGTCGTCTCCTCATCGCCGCCGCCGCTGAGGGCGACGAAGACGAGGACGGCGGCGACCAGGGCGAAGAGCAGGGCAAGCAGCAGGAGGCTGCGGCCCGGCCGCTCGATGAGTGTCGTAATCTGTCTTGCCATGCTCTTTCCTTCCGTTACTGGGTAAGGGCCTGCCCCGCTATCT
>DAOUEO010000110.1:0-3370 GCA_034430455.1 Dehalococcoidia bacterium
ACACCCCTTGAACCCCGGCAAAGGGGCTTCGCCCCTCTGCACTCCCCCAGGGCTGCCAGAAGCTATTCTGTATCCGTCGGCTTCCCCATCCACACCGATGCGGCAGGCCAACGCCGCCGGCGGCGGCAACGGGAAAGAAAACGCAGGCCCCACTCATCTGGGAGTGAGGGCCTGCGCGAGATGGTAGGGTTCTTGAAGTCGGATAGCTAGAAAGACCGGTCTACCAGGGCGGCGGGAACAGGTCGCCCCATTCGTCGTACATCACCGCCATGTCGTAGACCGCCAACCAGGAGCCGTCGTCGTACTGCTCGACCAGGATCCACGTCTCCGCTTCCGAGTAGGTCAGGCCGACGAGGTAGATCCTCTCCACGACGCGGTCCTCATACAGGATGGAGCAGTAGTACCCGACATCCGCGTACGGGTCGGCCCAGGCGCAGTCGCCGGCGTACGGGAGCCCATAAGAGTCCAGATACGCGCCGATGGCGTCCTCCGGCGTCCAGTAGCCGATGGGGCTCCAGGGGGCCTCGTAGGTGACCAACCAGCTCCCATCGCTCTGCTGGCTCACAAGGACCACGGTATCGACCCCCGAGAAGGTCAGCCCCAGGAGGTATGACGTCTCGAAGGGGGTTTGCTCATACACCATGGAGCAGTACTTGCCAATGTCCCAGTCCGGGTCGGCCCATGCGCAGTCGCCGGCATACGCGATTCCATAGGATGCCAGGTATGCTCCGATCGCGTCCTCCGCCGTCCAGTAGCCAATGGATTGCTGGGGCGGTGAGGGTGGCGGAGCCGTAGTGGGCTGGCGAGACGGCGGCGGCGGAGCCGTGATGGGCTGGCGAGGCGGCTGCGGTGGTGCCGCGTTGGACCCGCGTGACGGCACCACCAGCCCCAGGTCCGACATCAGGAGGTTGCTCTGATAGCCGGCCAGGTAGCTGAGCCCCTCGTACGACATCGCATCCTCGAAGGTCAGGATACCGACGACCGCGAGGACGTTGCCCTGACGGAACCCGATGAAGCCGAGGAGCAGCGGCGGCTCGCCCGGCGAGTAGACAATCTCCTCAGCGCTGAACAGGCAGCTCTCGCTGCCCAGCAGCGGGTCGGAGAGATACTCCGGCTCGTAGAACTCAAACCCGACAGCCGACACGAACTCCCACATCGTGTCGACGAACTCCTGGCAGTCATTGGAGGCGCCGGCGGCGCCCTGCTCCGTCTCGTAGACATCGATCTGGGCGACGATGAAGACCGGCCAATCGCCGCTAACGTTGGCGGCGTCGACGTTGTCGAAGATGCGCCGGAGGCCGCCGAGACGGCCGTAGCCTTCGTAGTAGTCCACCGCGTCGGCGGGGTCGTCGTACCAGACAGCCCTGTCCTCGTTGGTGAGGTACGTCTCATCGCTGAGGACGAAGTCCGTCCCGATGTCGTAGGCGGTGAACAGGGGAAGCTCGCCCTGATAGAAGCCCGCGGGCACCTCGCCCGGCCTGGGGATGACGACCTGCGTCGTCGCCTTGGCCTCATCGACGAGCGCCAACGCGAGGTCGATGGGGCGTATCCGGCCGGAGCCCTCAGACGCGAACTCATCGACGTAGTAGACCGCGCTGGGAACGCCGACCAGCTCGCCCTGCTTATCGAACGCGCCGCCACCGCTGTTGCCGGCGGCGATGCGGGCGTCCGTCTTGATCCAGGACTGCTTGTGCCCTTCCGAGGCGACGAAGCCGCTGACGGAGCCCCTGGTAAGCTCGAGAGAGCCCTCGCCGACGGCCGGGTAGCCGAGCACGGTCAGCTCGTCGCCGATACCCAGCTCATCCAGGTCGCCGAACTTCACCTTCTCCAGGCCCATCGCCTCGGGGTCGATGTCGATCCCGTTGCGGTTGCTCGTGATGCGGATGACGGCGAGGTCGAGCTCATCATCCCAGGCGGCGAGCCCGCCGAAGTAGGTGAGATCGGGCATCTCCTTGGGGTCATCGGAGACGTAGATGGCGATATCGTCGTAGGGGCCCACGTTGTCGGGGTCGACGACGTGGAAGTTCGTCAGGATGAGCCCGCTCTCGTCGATTATCGTGCCGGAGCCGGTGGCGATGGGCTCGAAGTCGCGGCCCGATCGGACGCCCGGGGCCACCATGACGATCGATTCGGCGAGCTGATCCACATCGAGCGGGCCCGCCGTCTCGACCGGCGATTGCGGCGGGCTCGGCGACCCTGTTGGTTCGGATTTCTCACCCGAGCCGCCACAGGCCGCGGAGAGCAGGACCGCAACGGCGATGACGGCTGGATAGACGGCAAGTTTCCATGTGCGCATTTCGCTACCCCTATCGTGTGGCTGCACAGTCGAGCCGTAAGGAGCGCACGCCCGATGACCGCCTCCGCGGGGCTCGACCGCGCAGATCCTGCAGGCGCTTCCGCCGCTACCCTAATTCTCGGACGCTCGGCGCAACTCAGCATCTCTCCGCCGGGTGAGGAGCGGGCAAAGCTGCCGCAGACTCGCCTCTCCCATGCCGGTGTTCGGCCGCGGGGAGTATGTCCGGCGGAACGGTCATACCGCCCTGGGCATAGGGCCTGTCGCAGCCCTAATACCACCGGCTGCAGACGGCAAATAGGGCGGGCGCCGCACTGCCTGCGGCCAGGCGTCGGGCCGAGACGAGAGCCGCCCCAGCGGCGCGCGGTTGCCCCCGGTGGACGCGCCGTGGGTGTACCCGATCGCGGCCGTGATGGGGCTGCTGGGGAGCGTCCTGGTCGTCGGCGGGCTGCGCATGAGACGCGCGAGGACTCCATCCGCGCGAAAGTCGACCGCGCACTAGCCGGAGCACTCCCAACAGGCCACACTCCTCTCCATAGGCGGCGCGAGACCGCAGCGTCGCTCATCTACTCGTCGCCCCGGTGCGCGTGGGACACGTCGGCGTGGTCGGCGTAACATGGGCGTCCTTCTTCCCACCCGCCCGCCCCAGGACTGTCCTGGGAAATCAGGGGGACACCCCCTGGAACCCCCGTCAGAGGGGGCGAGCCCTCCGCCAAAGGCGGACAGGCTCTCTGAACTCCCCCAGGGCCGTGCGAATGCAGTTTGCTGATGACCATCCATTGATTGATACCTGGTGCTGGGCTAGACTCTGAATGGTATCTTCCCAACCACCCAAGAGAGGAGCGCAGCATGGAGGAAGTTGTCCTTGTCAGCGGAGCGCGCACCGCCGTCGGCCGGATGGGCGGCATCTTTCAGAACGTCCCGGCGTCCGACCTGGCGACCATTGTCTTCAAAGCGGCGATGGAGCGCGCCGGCCTCCGCCCGCAGCAGATCGATCAGGTGATCCTGGGTTGCGTCGGCCAGGTGATGGAGGACGCCTACATCTCCCGCCACACCGCCATCAAGGCCGGCCTCCCC
>DAOUEO010000111.1:0-17682 GCA_034430455.1 Dehalococcoidia bacterium
GGCGTCGGCACAGCGCCCGGCGGAGCACCCCCCGGCGGCGTCGGCACAGCGCCCGGCGGAGCACCCCCCGGCGGCGTCGGCACAACGCCCGGTGGAGCACCTACCGGCGGCGTCGGAGCGCCCCCGGGCGGTCCGCCACCTACAGTAAGGACGACCGGACCTTTCCATAGGCATCCCCCTCATGGGGGCGCGGGACAGGCCACCGCCGGCGCCGCAACCGGTGCCGCCGGAGCGGCGACCGGGGCCGCGGCCGGAGGTCTATCGGCTGCCCTCGGCCTGCTGGGCGCGATCATCAAGTGGGGGATCATCGGGCTGGTAGGACTGGGTGGCCTGGGCCTGGGCGCGGCAATCGTCGGCGGGATCTTGATCTTCACCGGCAGCCCCAGCCCGTGCACGGACAGAGAGATCGTGCCGTCCACAGCGGCGAGCCAGCAACTGCGGGCGGACTGGAAGCGGTTCGAACAGGAAGCGACCACCGGCGGCGCTCAGATCACGTTCAGCGAGGTGGGCGTCACCTCACGGGGGGTCGAATACATAGACGAGAAGAACATCCCCCTGGAGGACCTGCAGGTGCACTTCTGCCCCGACGGTCTGGGCGAGGCGACGGGGACGATCAACACGCCGGGACCGGACATCAAGGTGCTGATGCGCGGCACACTCGATCTTTCCGGCGATAAGCCCCGGATAGATGTGAAGACGATAAAGACCGGCAACTTTCCGGGATTCGGCACGACCTGGATACTGAACAACGTGATAAAGAAGAGCAACGCCGACATCCTGGACATCGAGGTGCCGCTCACCAGGCTTGAGATCAGCGACGCCTCGGCTACGCTGACGGGGGGCGCGCCCTAGCCGCGTCTCTCCATCGGGCAGGACCAGAAGCTAGAGAGGAATCTACGTTATGTTCTGTTCCCGCTGCGGAACCCAGATCCCCGACGACAGCGAGTTCTGCCACAACTGCGGCGCCCAGATCGTGGGCGTCGAGAGGGAGAAGCGAAAAAGGGCAGCGGAGGCCGGCGAAGCCGTTCCAGAGCCCGTCGCACCGGCGCCCCAAGCCGTTGCCCCCGCACCGGCGCCCCAAGCCGCTGCCCCCGCGCCGGCGCCCCAAGCCACCAGGCCCGCACCCCGCACGGTGGGCGCGGCAACCCTGCCACAACCCTACGTCGGCATCGCCGTTATCGTCGGCGCCGCGCTCGCCGCTATCGGCTGTTTGGTCGCCTGGGTCGACGTCCTAGGATACACGGCAAATGGGTTCGATGGCGGCTACGTGACGAGCCTCGGCGACGGCGACGGCAAGGACGGACTGCTCATCCTCCCCATCGCGGCGGCGGCGGCCCTGTTGGGAGCCCTCCACTTCAAGGGGCGAAACAGCCTTGCCAGCATGGGGCTCATCGCTCTCGGGGCGGCGATAGTAGGAATAGCGGTCTACAACCTGTGGGAGATATATGACTTCACGGACTCGCTGGAGTACGTCGGGATAGGGCTGTACATGATCATCGTCGGCGGGCTGGTAACAGCGCTGGCGGGGCTGTTCGGCCCGCGAATGGGCCCGACCTAGCCTGGGCCGCCTTTCTCTTCCGAACCGGCAGCCGAGACCTCCCTAGACTGCCACACGCCCACCTCCATGCGGAGGTCCGGCAGCCAGTTGAGCCACTTCGGCAGATACCAGTTCCACCTTCCCAGCAGCGTCATCACCGCCGGCACAAGCACGGTGCGTACGACCGTCGCGTCGATGATCACGGCCACCGCTAGGCCGAAGCCCATCTGCTGGAGTTGACTCATCCGGCCCGTGGAGAAGGCGACGAACACGACCACCATGATGAGGGCGGCGCCGGTGATGATCCGCCCCGTGTGGCGCACGCCGAAGGAGACCGCTTCCCTGTTGTCGCCTGTCTCGTCGTAGCGCTCCCTGATCCGGCTCAGGAGGAAGACGTGATAGTCCATGGAGAGGCCGAAGAGACAGGCGAAGAGGAGCAGCGGGATCCAGAACTCGATCGTCTCCACCTGCTGGAAGCCCAACACGGGGGCGAGGAAGCCGTGCTGGAAGACGAGCACGAGCAGTCCGTAGGCGGCGCCCACGGATAGCAGGTTCATGATGATCGCGCTCACGGGGACGACGACGGAGCGGAAGAGGAGCAGGAGGAGGAGGAAGCTCAGGCCGAGCACAAGCGCAAATACCTTCGGAGTGTAGCTCGAAACCATGTTGAGTACGTCTAGAATGAGAGCGCTCTCGCCGCCGACGAGGACCCGGGCGTCGGTGCCGGCGAAGGCGTCGGGGACGTATTCACTCCTGACCCGTTTCACCGCGCCTATCGTCCCCTTGGACGCGAAGTCGCCGTTGACCGGCGCCGAGACGAGCGCCAGGTCTCCCGCCTGGTTGACCTCGACGGTCGGGGGGCCGAAGGCGCCGTCCTTCTGTAGCCGGGAGACCAGGCTGTTGATCCCCTGCTGCACCACCACCGACTTCACGTCCGGTGCGTCCACGGCAACCTCCAAGGGGAAGACCAAACCGGCGGAGAACTCGCGGTCAAGGATCTGGTAGGCGCGGTAGACGTCCGTGTCGTGGGGCACCACGCCGACGCCGCCAAAGCCCCGCTGCATGGTGATTAAGGGCACCGCCGCCGCCGCGAGGAAGGCGACAACGACGATCGCGCTTATCCAGGGGCGGGCCATGACCAGGCCGGCGGCCCGCGCCCAGAAGACGCTCTCCTCGACGCTGGACCATCTGCGCCCCGGCAGACGCAGGGCGAGGGCGCTCACGCCGTCGCCGATAAGGCTCAGCACCGCCGGCAACAGGGTGAGCCCCGCGGCGACGGCGCAAACTACGACCAGGCTCGCTCCCAGGCCGATGCTGCGGAAGGTCTTCTCCGGCACGATCAGGAGCGCGAGCAGGGAGACGATCACCGTGCCGCCGGAGAAGAGGACGGCCTTGCTCGCGGTCGCCCCCGCCACGGCGATGGCGTCCACCTTTTCTCGACCGCCGCGGCGCTCCTCGCGGAAGCGCTCCACTACGAGAAGGGAGTAGTCGATGCCCACAGCCAGGCCGAACATCGTGACCATGTTCTCGACTATGGTGTCCATTGCGAGCAGGCGACCGATCAGCGCCGTCGCACCGAGCGCGACGACGATGGCGAACCCGGCGAGGACAAGCGGCACACCGGCGGCGACAACCGCCCCGAAGACAAGCACAAGGACGGCCAGGGCGACCGGCACGCCGATGAACTCCGCTCTTTGGAGGTCCTCCTGCGCTACCGCATTCCATTCGTTGTTCAGGCTACCCTCACCACTGGTCAGCACCGTGAAGCCGTCGCGCCCATCGTAGTCCTTAAGGAGCTTGACTAGGGGGACAACGCTGGTGGTGGATTCCTCGGCGGGGGCGTTCATGTTCACCGGCAGGACCGTGGTGTGCCGGTCCGCTGAGACGAAGGCCGCGTTCCTCGCGTCATAGAAGCTGGCCACGGAAGCAACAACGGGGCTCCCATCCTTGTTCTTCAGGCCCCGGATGGCGGCCACGAGCCCGCTGACGAATGATTCGAAAGAGGGGTCATCGACCGTGCTGTCGGCGGACTGAACCATGACGACCTCGCCCGCGGGCTTGGGGCCGCGCAGACGGTCGTCGAGGAGGTCGCTGGCGCGGATCGATTCCGGGTTGAAGTACAGCCCCAGGTTGGAGTTGACCACGTCGCCCAGCCCACGGGCGAAGAGACCGCCGAGGACGAGGAGCAGCAACCAGGCGAGAATGACAAACCAGGGTCTGCGCGCGCAGGCCCTGGCAAGCCGTCCCGTAAACGTAAACACGGGCGTTGGACCTCTCTTGAGTCCACCTCGGACACGGGCTCGCGGGGCATCCTTCTATCTATCACCCATGCCCTATGCGATGATACCGCCTGACGGCCGGAGGTCGCAAGGGTAAGCCACCCAGGGATGGCAAAGGGCCCGCAGGCCGCTCATGGGGTCATGTGCAAGGCGGCCAGCGCTGAGCCACGCTGACCGCCGTTCCGATTGCCCTCGGCGTAAGACGCCGGAGGGATGGGGTTACATTTATGTTGGCTAGCTGCCGCTGACGCCGGACAAGACGGGATTGTTCCCCGCCGCTCCTTTGCCCTCCTCGGCCACCGCTGCTGGAGCGGGCGCCGCTACGGCGCGTTCCAGCAGCTCCACCAGGTCGAGCGTCTCCGGCGGCTCCTCCAGCCCAAAGCCGCCCAGGGCATCCTGGAACATCTGGAGGCAGTAGGGGCAGGCGGTGATGACCATGTCGGCCCCAGCAGCGAGGGCGTCCTGGGCGCGCAGCCGGTTGACGCGCTGGTCCGGCTCCTCCTCGATCCACATCCGGCCACCGCCGGCGCCGCAGCAGAGGCTTCCGGAGCGGCAGCCCTCCATCTCCACTACCTTGAGGCCCGGGATCGCCGCCAGGATCTTCCTGGGGGCTTCGTAGATGCCGTGATAGCGGCCGAGGTAGCAGGGGTCCTGATAGGCGACTGTCTTGTTGATCTCCGTGTTGAACTTGAGCTTGCCTTCCTCGATCAGTTCGAGGATGAACTCGGTGTGGTGAACGACCTCGTACTCCCCTCCAAACTGGGGGTACTCGTACTTGAGGGTGTGGTAGCAGTGGGGGCAGGCGGTGACTATCTTCTTGACGTTGTGGCGGTTCAGGGTCTCTATGTTCGCCTTCGCCTGGCACTGGAAGAGGTACTCATCACCGAGGCGGCGGGCGAAGTGGCCGCAGCACGACTCCTCGTGGCCGAGGAAGCTTATCTTCACACCGGCGCTCTTCAGTATCTTCGCCAGGGCTATGGGTATGCCCATCGCGGTCTCCTGCACGCCCTCGGTGCAGCCCACCCAGAACAGGAGGCCGGAGTCGCCGTTGCTGGAGATGTTCTCCACGTCCAGCCCGGCGGCCCAGTCGGTCCGGGAGGCGGTGGCGCCCTTCCAGGGGTGGCCGCGGTCCTGGACCGAGCGGAGGCTGGCCATGACGGTGCCTTCGATGCTGCCCTGCTCGAGGACCAGGTTGCGGCGCATGTCGATGATCTTGCTTATCGGCTCGATGTAGACGGGGCATACCTCCTCGCAGGCGCCGCAGGTGGTGCACGCCCATAGCTCGTCCTCGGTTACGATGTCGCCGATCATGGCCGGCGCGGCCTCATCGGCCTTCTGCTCGCCGTTCCGCTTGTCGCGGAGGAGGGCGGGTCCTCTCTCCACGAGATGACCCCTGAGGTTCTGGATGAGCCTCTTGGGTGAGAGCGGCTTTCCCGTTTGGGCGGCGGGACACACCTCCTCGCACCTGCCGCAGCGGGTGCAGGCGTCGAGGTCGAGGAGGTCCTTCCAGGTCAGGTCCTGGATCTTGGCCGCGCCCAGCGTACCGATGTTCTCAGCCTCGAGGTCGATCGGTTGGAGTATGCCCTTGGGGTTCTGAGACCGCAGGAGCATGTTCAGCGGAGAGGTGATCATGTGGGACAGCCTGCTGAAGCTGACGAAGACGTAGGCTATCGTCCCCATGGATATCAGCATGTGCCCCCACCACAGCTCCTTGTGCAGGGTGAGGTTCGCGCTCTCTCCCAGGGGATGGAACGCTTGGGCAAAGACGAACCCGACAGGTGACCATACCGCCCAGCCGGGGTGCGCATCCAGTTCCGTGGCGGCGATCCGCAGCCCTTCTACTATGAAGCCGGATACTACGATCACGGCCAGGAGGGAGAGGGTCACACCGTCATCCAGCATGTTGTTGAGCTTGGCCGGCTTGATTACATATCGCCGGTAGGCGGCCATGCCGATTCCGACCAGCAGAAGCAGTCCGCCCACGTCCGTCGCCAAGGAGAAGACCAGGTATACGTCGCCCTCCAGGAAATGGTAGACATGGGTGTGTATGGCATCCAGCGAGGTGCCTACGAGCAGCAGGCCGAAGCCTCCAAAGATCAGGGCGTGCATGACCCCCGCGTAGGGGGAGCGGATGACGCGCCTGTGCCAGAGGCCGTCGGCGCCGGTCTTGACGAGGAGACCCCAGACTCTGCTCGGGAGGTCGCTCAGCCGCTCGTCTTTGCCGCCCAGCCGCCAGAGCCGGAATCGCCGGTACAGCCCGTAGGCGGCTGCCACTACCACTATGAGCCCAATCAGGTAGACAAGCTCACCAAATTGTATGTTCCAGAGTTCTTCTCTCGATGGCATCAGGCTCTCCTTTGCGCTTCACGATCCGCCTCTCTCCGCACTCTCGCCATCCTCCCTTAGCTCCCTATCGCTCCTGCGCTCAGGTGTAACTAGCTCTTGGCCGGCGCCGCTTCGGCCGGGGTCGCATCGAGCTGGGCGTAGACCGGGTTCTCCTTGCGGCGGTACCACCACCTCATGTACTGAGCCAGCGGCTCCCACGACCAGGTGGCGGGCACACAGGTGATGTTGTGCTCCTCCAGGAGCGCCAGCATGAAGTCCAGGTCCTCTTTCTTGCACGTCAGGCGGTCGGTCCTGTCGATCACCAGGATATCGAAGTCGAGGTTGGCGAGCAGGGACACGAGGCCCGGCCGGCTGAGGCAGTCGCCCGCCCAGCCGACGTCCTCGCGGACGCCGACGAGGTGCCAGCCGTGGCAGTCGGCGCAGCTTGCTATCCGCCCCTTCTGGCCCTCCGGTCTGGTCCACTTCTTGCCCATCTCATCGAAGTCCTGTCTCACGTAGCCTACCGCCCTGGCCCGTGCCGGCCACCCCGCCGGGGTGCCGTCGCGGCCAGTCCTCTCCACCTTTGTCGTTACATCGGTTGGAAAACCTGTCATCATCGCCATCTTTCTCGCCCCCGATCTCTTGTTTGGTCTGTCTTCCTTTTTTCCTTCCCTACTAGTCTATCGGATGGCCCCCAATGGCTGTCGTCCGCCGTCGCAGCCATTTATGCTAAGCATTGTTCCCCTCAAGAGGGGCGCCGCTGGGGAAGGGACGACCGCGCGGGCCAGCATATCGGCCGCCGCTCTCTGCCCATCTCTCGCAGCGATCGCCGAGCCGTCTAGGTGTTTTCCGCAGCCAGGCTACGTATGTTTGGCTGATGACACTCAGCAGCATGACCACTAGCGGCCTGCTTCGTTTGTTAGTAATCTATAGGAAAGGGGTAGAGAAGGGGGGGCGTCTCCCTCTTCGCAGGTGGAGGCAGTTGCGCCGGCGGCGCAGGGAGGGGATGACATGGAGAAGATCCGTATCCTGATCGCCGACGATCACGCCCTGGTGCGGGAGGGGACACGGCAACGCCTGGAGCGCGAGGAAGACTTCAAGGTTGTGGGCGAGGCGGCCGACGGCGAGGAGGCGGTCAGGCTGACGAAGCAGTTGAAGCCCAACGTCGCGATCATCGACATCGCCATGCCGAACCTCAACGGCATCGAGGCCACCAAACAGATCAAGGAGAGTCAGCCCTCCACGGCGGTGCTGGTTCTCAGCGCCTACGATAACGACCAGTACATCTACGCCGTCCTGGAGGCGGGCGCCAGCGGCTACCTGCTGAAGAACGTGCGGGGCCACCAGCTGGTTGACGCCATCCGCGACGTGCGGGCCGGCGAGGTGGTGCTGGACCCCCACGTGGCCCGCAAGGTGGTGCAGTGGTTCTCGTCCCTCAGCCGCGGCGAGCGCGTCGAGGGCCTGCCGGAGCACTTCAGCGAAAGGGAGCTCGAGGTGCTGAAGCTGGCGGCCAAGGGCATGAGCAACAAGGAGATCGCCGCCGAGCTGTCTCTCAGCGTGCGGACGGTCCAGTCGCACCTGGGGAACATCTTCGACAAGCTGGGGGTCAGCTCGCGCACCGAGGCGGTGCTGCGCGCCCTGAAGGAAGGCTGGATCTCGCTGGAGCACGTCTCTCTGGGCGATGGATAAGTCTAGGCGACTGTTGGGGCAGGCAAAGGGCGAGCCGGAGCCGACTTCGTGGAGGAGGCATCTGCAGCGGCTCCTGAAGAACCGGCACTTCTGGGTCATCGTCGCCATCATCACCTGCGGGACGATCCTCTATCACGCCAACTCCATCCCCATCATCAACTCAGTAGAGTCCAGCCTCCGCATCGACTTCGCCCGCCGCTCGGTGCACCGGATACTCTCCATCCTGCCCGTGGCCTACGCCGCCTTCGTGTTCGGCCTGCCGGGAGGGCTGGTCGCTACCGCCGTGATCTCCGTGCTCCTGCTGCCGCGCGTCTTCCTGGTAGCGTCCGAGGCTCAAGAGGCGCTCATCGAGGTGGCGGCATTCGCCTTCATCGGCACCTTCGTGAGCTGGCTGATCGACGTCCAGAACCGGGAGAAAGCGCGGCACGGGAAGACGATCACGTCGCTGGAGTGGACGCAGGGGGAACTCCGCGCCCACATCGAGGCCGTCGAGAATGAGGAAAGGCGGCTCTCCGCGATCAACGCCGTGCTGAGCGCCGTCGCCGAGTCTCTGGAGCTACCGGAGATCCTGAACCTGGCGATGAGCAGGGTCAGAAGCGCGATGGGGGTGAAGAAGTCGCTGCTCTTCCTCCTCAATGAGGAGACGGGCGAGCTCACCCTCCAGGCCCATCACGGGGTATCGGCGGAGTTTGCGGCGGAAGTGGGAACTCTGAAGGTGGGCGAGGGCTTGAACGGGCGGGTGGCCGAGACCGGCGAGCCCCTGGTGGTGAAGGACGACGCCGCGAGCCCGGCGCTGCGGAGCGGCGCGGGAGCACGGGAGAACATCCAGGCGCAACTCATCGTGCCTTTGAAGTCGAAGGGCAGGGTCATGGGCACCCTTTGCGCGGCCACGAGCGAGCGGCGGGACTTCGTCGCCGAGGAGGTGAAGCTGGCAAGCGCCATCGGCAACGCCATCGGCGTCGCCATCGAGAACGCGCGCCTCTACCAGAAGGAGCGGGAGACGTCAGAGGAGCTCCGCCAATCGGAGGAGAACTACCGCGGTCTCTTCGAGAACGCCACGGAGGCGATCTTTCTCCATGCCCTGGGCGGGAAGATCATCGGCGCCAACCGGGCCTGCGAGGAGCTTTGCGGCTACTCGCGCGAGGAGCTGGCCACGATGGATATCACCGACTTCCTGGCCGGGGAGAGCCTGGAGACGGTGCGGGAGATCGTGCGGAAGCTGCTGGCCGGCGAGGCCGCGGGGGGGGCCTACGAGCTGCGCATGACCAAGCGCGATGGGACGGAGGCGATGGTGGAGATCATGCCGAGCCTCATCGTCCGGGGCGGAGAGCCGATAGGGGTGCAGGTGATCATGAGAGACGTGACGGAGCAGAGGCGGATGCAGGAGAACCTCCGTTTCTATGTCTCGCAGGTGCTAAAGGCCCAGGAAAGCGAGCGGCTGCGCATCGCCCGCGAGCTCCACGACGACACGGCGCAGGCCCTCACCGGCATCTCCCGCCGCCTGGATATGCTCGCCTCCGGCGGCGCCGAGATGGCGCCTGAGGTTGCGGAGCACCTCGACGAGCTGCGCGAGCAGACGGACACCGTCCTGGACGGCGTTCGTCGCTTCAGTCAGGACCTGCGGCCGCCCGTCCTCGATGACCTGGGGCTCCTGCCGGCGCTGAAATGGCTGGCCATCGCCCTGGAAGAGCAGGACGGCATAGCGGCGAACATCAGGATGTTGGGCGAGCCGCGCCGCCTCCCCCGCGACACCGAGCTGGCGCTCTTCCGCATCGCCCAGGAGGCTCTGAGCAACGTCAGGAAGCACTCCCACGCATCGGCGGTCGAGCTGGTAGTAGACTTCCGCGACGGCCACATCAAGCTGGTGGTGGCCGACAACGGCGGCGGCTTCGATATACAGCGGAGCGCGAGCGACGTGAGTGCGGGCAAGCTCGGCCTCATCGGGATGCAGGAGCGGGCGCGGCTGCTGGGCGGCACCATCGACATAGAATCGGCGCCGGGCGAGGGCACCAGCGTCGTGGTGTCGGTGCCGGGATAAGAGGGGCCGGCGACGGCGCAGCGGAACCCCGACGAAGCTCCCTACACCACCTGCGAATCCCCAGGAGTCAGGAACCAATTCCGGAGGTTGTAGGCCACGTTCGCCTCTTCGACGTGGGCGCGCACTACCAGGTGGTAGGGGCGAGGTTCGAGGAACTTGGGGAGCACCCAGAAGCCGCGGGAGCGGAATATGCGGTATTCGTCGGTTTGGCGCAGGGAGATAGTGGCGAGCATGTCCGGGTCGTGCTCCTGCAGGAAGGCGCCGGCGTGGTCGACGAGATGCCGGCCGGCGGCGCGCCCCTCACCGCTCGCCTCCACCACCAGGTCAACGATGAGACCCACCGAAAAGCGGCCGAGCTGCACCACCCGGACGACGACATAGCCCCGTATCTTACCCTCCGACCGGGCGGCGAAGGTTGTGTACTGCCGGCCGGGGATCTCCCGGAAGCGCCAGTTCAGGTGGGCGGGGTCCCGGACCACCATGACGGGGAACCGCAGGCGGACCCGGTTCCAGAAGAGCGCGAACGGCTCATCGAAGACTTCCACCTGGTCGATCTCGAGGCCCGGCAGTTCCTCCTTCTGCCGCCGGGGCGCGGGCGTTCGCCACACGCTCCGGGCTATTGGAGTCGCCCTCCCGGGGACGCGACTGTCCATCGTCTTCGCCGCGAGCCGCTCCGGGTTCAACGGCCTGATGAGGAGGGGAAGCGCCCCCACGTCCCGGAACCCGCCCTGCTCCAGGAAGGGGGAAAGGGTGGCCTGATAGGGGGCGCCGCAGGTGAAGGCGATATCCTCCGCAGCGGAGAGGGCGGCGTCCTCTCGCAGGAGCTCCCCGGGTAGGGCGCGGCCCGGGTAGTCGGGGTCCATCACCGGGTTCAGCTCCAGGCCGGCGGCGCGTACTTTGCCGGAGAGCATTACACTGACAGGAACCGTCACCGCCTGCCCGATGAGGCGATCCGTCGCCGTCTCCCGCGCCAGCAGGCTGAGGGCGGGACCGGCGGGGCTCCGCTGAAGCTGCCAGTCCGCAAAGGCGGGGGTGGCACGCTCACTATCGCCGAGGGCCCGGCTCATCAGCTGCAGGGATTCGGCCGCGTCCGCAGGAGAGTACCTGACCGCTTTCCAGCCCTCGTCCTTCGTCATGCTCAACCCCCTGTGAGAAGAGCGGCAACCGTATGGATCGGCGGTAATTATAGCACCGACAGGCCCGACTAGATCAGGGCTTCGCCCCGATTCGCGCGCCGCCCGTCAGCCCTGCTCCCAGCCCTTCGCCCGTTCCAGGGCACGCTTCCAGCGGCCGTAGAGCGCCTCGCGCTGCCCTTCCGGCATCTGCGGCTCGAAGGTGCGGTCGGCGTGCCAGGTTCGGGACAGCTCCTCCGTGCCCGACCAGAAGCCGACGCCCAGCCCAGCCAGGTAGGCCGCCCCCAGAGCGGTCGTCTCCACTACGGAGGCGCGCATCACCGGTCGGCCGAGGATGTCCGCCTGTATCTGTATGAGGAGGTCGTTGCGGGCGGCGCCGCCATCGACGCGAAGCTCCGGCACCACGACGCCGGACTCTCGCTCCATCGCTTCCACGACGTCCCGCGTCTGGAAGGCGATGGACTCCAGCGTCGCCCGCGCGATGTGGGCCCGCGTCGTCCCGCGGGTGATGCCGAGGATGGCGCCCCGAGCGTACTGATCCCAATGAGGCGCCCCCAGACCCACGAAGGCGGGGACGAAGCAGACGCCGTCGCTGGAATCGACGCTGGCGGCGAGAGGTTCGCTCTGATCCGAGGTCTCTATGATGCCGAGGCCGTCCCGAAGCCATTGCACAGCCGCGCCGGTAATGAAGATGCTCCCCTCGAGGGCATAGGCGACCTCGTCCCCCACCTGATAGGCGACGGTAGCCAGCAGGCTCTGGGAGACCGCGGGCTCACTGCCGGTGTGAAGGAGGACGAAGGAGCCGGTGCCGTAGGTGTTCTTGGCCATGCCGGGACGGAAGCAGCTCTGCCCGAAGAGGGCCGCCTGCTGGTCGCCGGCCATGCCCGCAATCGGCACCTCCGCCCCCAACAGCGACCGCGCCGTCGTCCCGACGACGCCGCTGGAGGGACAGACGTGGGGCAGCATCGACTCGGGGATCTCGAACTCGCGCAGGAGGTCGGGGTCCCAGCGTCCTTCGCGCAGGTTGTAGAGCATGGTGCGGGAGGCGTTTGAGGGGTCGGTGATGTGGACGGCGCCGCCACTGAGCCGGTACGCCAGCCAGCTATCGACGGTGCCGAAGGCGAGCTCGCCGCGCTCCGCCTGCTCTCGCGTCTCCAGGACGCTGCGCAATATCCAACGCAGCTTGGTGGCGGAGAAGTAGGCGTCGATGACGAGGCCGGTCTTCTCCCGTATGGAGGGCTCGAGGCCCCGCTTGCGCATGCTGTCACACATGGCGGCGGTGCGCCGGCACTGCCAGACGATGGCGTTGCACACGGGACGCCCGCTGGCCCGCTCCCAAACGATGGTGGTCTCCCGCTGGTTGGCGATACCGATGGCGGCAACCTCGGAAGCGTCCACACCCCCCTTCTTCAGGGCGTCACGGGCGGCCGCGAGCTGGGTTTCCCAGATCTGCTCCGGGTCGTGCTCCACCCAACCGGGGCGGGGGTATATCTGCGGGAATGCGTGATTGGCCTCGGCCACCGATGCGCCCGACTGGTCGAAGATAACGGCGCGCGAGCTCGAGGTGCCCTGGTCAAGAGCAAGAATGTAGCGCGACATCTCTCCTCCAAGAAAGCGGATTTGCACCATTATAGGACAGAGGAGCGCTATGGTCATGCCTGGGGTTTTGGGTATGCCCCAAGCCTTCCTGGGCGGGCGGGCGGGAAGGACGGCGTTCATGTTACGGCGACGGCGCCGACGCCGCCCATGTGGCACAACGGCGCTTGACGGCAGCCTGCGACGAGGCGCGGGGTGTGTAGTTGAGACAATTATGAGTTATAATAGTTTTCAAAGAGATCAGGGGTCGAAAGGTCATCTGGAAAGGGAGGTTCTGATGCTGAGCGAGAAGATGCAGGGGAAGCTGAATGGTCAGATCAACGCCGAGCTCTACTCCGCCTATCTGTACCTGTCGATGTCGGCCTACTTCGAATCGTTGAACCTGCCGGGCTTCGCTAACTGGATGCGCGTTCAGGCCCGTGAGGAGCTTCTGCACGCCGAGAAGCTCTTCGACCACGTCAACGAGCGCGACGGCAGGGTTACCCTGCGGCCGGTCGACGGCCCGCCCACCGAATGGGGCTCGCCGTTGGCGGCGTTCGAGGAGGTTTACGGGCATGAGAAGAAGGTCACGGGGCTGATCAACGACCTCGTGAGCGCCTCCCTCCAGGAGTCCGATCACGCCACCAACAGCTTCCTGCAGTGGTTTGTGACCGAGCAGGTGGAGGAGGAGTCCTCAGCCCAGAAGGTACTGCAGAGCCTCAAGCTGGTGGGGAAGGACGGCGCGGGGCTGCTCATGCTGGACCGCGAGCTGGCGCAGCGCGTCTTCACGCCGCCGGCCGCGACCGGAGACGCCTAATCCCTTTTCGAGGGCAGCCATCTCGCGCGGCGCACAGAGAGAAGAGCCGCCGCCTGCCCGCCATACTCGGAAGGCCGGCCTGACTGCCGAGCAGCCTTGAGTTGCTCATTTGGAGAGGGTTTCTACGTATTCCCCGCACTGTTGATCATGGCCGCCGCGTCCGAAGATATAAGGAAACGCATGACCTCAGGGCCCGTGCAACCTGTGCGTGAGCAGGGCGAAATGCGAAGTCCCAGGCAAAGACCGGGAGAGAGAAGCGCACAAACGAAAGCGAGATGTTTGGCCTTAGGTCGGCTCGAACACGAGCCCTACTAGCAACCTCGATACTGCTGGCGCTCCTCTGCGTCGTCGGTGTGGTGGCGGCCTGGCGCACGCAGGGCGACCGCGAGGCGCGGAGCAAGCTGGAGCACCGGTCCATGGCCGTCGCCAGCCAGGAGCGGGCGCGCGCCGAGCTCATGAGGCTCACCCTCATAGCCGCCGCCTCGACGATAGTCGAGGACCCGACCGCTTACCTCAGCCTGTATGACCAGCAGTGGGCATCAACAGAGGAAGCCCTGGCACAAGCGCGGGCTGAGTTGGTCGTTGTCGGCGGGCCGGACGAGGTGGCGGCCTTCGACAGCGCGGTTGAGCAGGTGAGCGAGTACGAGCGGGAAATTGACTCGGCCGTAGCCTCCGTGCTGACCACCGACACGGATACCAGACTGGCCGCCGCTCGCGAGATACCGCCGCGACTGCAACCGCTGGGCGCGACGGCGACCGGCGCCCTGGCGGATCTGGCCAACGACCAGAGGAGCAAGCTGGCGGACGAGCGGGCAGCGGCGGACCGCGCCGGCGACATAACGCTCTTGATCCTGGTGGGGTTCACCGCCATCGCCTTCCTGGCCGGCTCCGCGGTGATGGTCATGCTCGTCACATCCGTGCTGCGGCCCCTGGCCTCGCTGCAGGCGAGCGTCCGGGCCATAGCGTCGGGGAACCTGGGGGCAAGGGCGAAGGTATCCGGCCCGCAGGAGGTCGCCTCGCTGGCGCGGGACTTCAACCAGATGGTCGACGAACGCGTGCGGGCGGAGGAGGCGCTCAAGCTTCAGGCGGTGACGGATAGCCTGACCGGCCTCCTCGACCACAACGCCCTACAGGATGCGCTCGCCGCTGAGGTGGATCGAAGCCGCCGTCACAGCCACTCCATGGCTGTCTTGATGATGGACGTCGACGGGCTCAGGCTCTTCAACGATACCTATGGCCATCAGGAGGGGGACCGCGTGTTGAAGCAGGTGGCGGTAGCCCTGAAGCGAGAGCTCCGACCCCACGACGTAGTCGGCCGCTACAGCGGCGACGAGTTCATGGCCATCCTTCCCGAGACGAACCGCGACGACGCGGTGTCTTGCGCCAACCGGCTCCTCGAGGCGGTCTCCCGCGAACACGTTCAGCCCCGTCTGGGGAGGAACCTGCCTCTGGCCCTCAGCATGGGCCTGGCGATCTTCCCCGACGACAGCCAGAACAAGGAGGAGCTGATCGCCTACGCCGACGCCTCTCTGATGGAAGCCAAGCAACACTCCGGAGGGAATCTGGTAGTCGCACGCCACGAGCCCGACGACACCCTGGCGAGCCGACGCACGCCCTTCGGGGTGCTCGACGCCCTGGTCCAGGCGGTCGACAGAAAAGACCGCTACACCCGCCGCCACTCGCAGCAGAACGCTGAGTACGCCGTATCGCTGGGGAAGGCGACAGGACTCTCCGACGGCACCGTGAGCGCGCTCCGGGTCGCCGGCATCCTGCACGACGTCGGCAAGATCGGCGTCCCCGACGAGATACTGATGAAGCCGGGACCCCTCACCGACGACGAGTACGCCATCATGCGCGAGCACGTGGTCTTGAGCAACCTCATCGTCCACGGCGTCCCCAATCTGCAGGACGTATCCGACGCCGTCTACGCCCACCACGAGCGCTGGGACGGCAAAGGCTACCCCCGCGGACTCACGGGCAAGGAGATACCCCTGCCCGGCCGCATCATGGCGCTGGTCGACGCCTACTCGGCGATGATCCTCGACCGCCCCTACCGGACGGCCCTCAGCCAGGAAGAGGCCTTCGAGGAGCTGCGGCGTAACGCCGGCACCCAGTTCGACCCATCCCTCGTCGAGCCCCTCATCACCATGATCCAGGCGCAACTGGAAGAGGTCGCCTAGGCGGCGCGACCCGGCGTCCGCAGGCCCGGCAAGCCCCGTCCCTATTCCGCATCCGGTCATTGCCCTCACTCGTCGTGCGCCCGCCCGACGGAGCGGGCCGACGACGTGACAGACCGGCCCGCGCCGCGTATCATGTGCAGCAAGGATCGCTGCAAACGGCAAGACTCCACGAGGCAAAAGATGCCCTCCCTGCTTCTCGTCCCTTACGGGCCACCCGCGGTTGAGGCGCTGCGCGAGGCGATCGCGGCGGCGAAGGGCGGCGACCCGCTGCAACCGGTGACGGTCGCGGTCCCCTCCAACTACGCGGGGCTATCACTGCGGCGGGCGCTGGGCTCGACCGGCAGCGGTCTCGTCAACGTCCGCTTCATCGTGCTCCCCCGCATCGCGGAGCTGCTCGGCTCTCCCGCGCTCGCCGAGGAGAGGAAGCGTCCCCTCACCAGCCCCGTCCGCGCCGAGGCGGTGCGCGCCGCCGTGGCCGCCGACCCCGGCATCTTCGAGGCGGTCCGCGAGCACGCGGCGACGGAGAGGAGCCTCGAGGCGACTTTCCGCGAGCTGCGGAGGGCGCCGGAGGGAGCGCTGGAGGTAGTAGAGCGCCAAGGGGAGCGCGCCGCTCAGGTCGTCCGGCTTTTCCGCGCCTTCCGCGAGCTGACACGCGAACACTACGACGAGGAGGACCTGGCGCTCGCCGCCGCGCGGGCAGTCGACGCCGCCCCCCTCGCCCTCCGCGATATCGGGCACGTCGTCATCTATCTGCCGCGCCGCCTCTCGCCGGCAGAGCGGACGCTGCTGGAGGCGCTGGCCGCCGCCGGTCGCCTCAGCATCCTCATCGGGCTGACCGGCGACCCCGCCGCCGACGCCCTGCCGAGGGAGACGGCCGCTCAGCTCGAAGGCGCGCTGGGCCCGACAACGGAGTCGGCAGCGGCGGGGTCGCCGGTCAAGACGCATGTCTTGACCGCGACGGACGCGGAGGAGGAGGTACGCGCCGTTCTCCGGCTGATCATGGAGCGACTGACGGCAGCAGACACTCCGCCCCCTCGCATCGCCGCCCTCTATCGCGCCGCGCAGCCCTACGCGCTGCTGGCCCAGGAGCAGTTCCAGGCGGCGGGCGTCGCTATCAACGGGCCCGGCGTCCGCACGCTGGCCCAGACGCTCAGCGGCCGGACGCTGCTGGGGCTGCTCCGCCTGCGGGAGACGGACTTCCGCCGCGACACGCTGATGGACTGGCTGAGCGGCGCCCCTGTCCTCGAGAAGGCGAGCGGCCGGCCGGCGCCGGCGCAGCGCTGGGACTCGCTCTCCCGCGCGGCGGGGGTCATACGGGGGGCGTCGCAGTGGCGGGAGCGTCTCGCCGCCCACCGGCGCTCTCTGGAGAAGGAGCGACGCGACCGGGAGGCGCTGGCGGAGGCGAGCGAAGGGTACATCCGCCGCCTCGACGCCGACATCGAGCACGTCGAGCGGCTGGGTCGCTTCGTCGATGAGCTGACGCGCCTCCTCGACCCGGGAGAGCGCAGGAGCTGGCCGGAGCTCGCCGACTGGGCCCGCGGCCTGCTGGAGCGCTATCTGGGAGGGGAGGGCCACCGCCGCGACTGGCCGGAGACGGAGATAGAGTCGCACCGGGCAGCGACGCAGCTCCTCGATTCACTGGGCGCGCTGAACGAGCTGCGCCCCCAGATCGACGGGGCGACCTTCCGCCGCGCCCTGGAGCGCGAGCTGGAGGCGCCCGCGGGCCGCGTCGGCCGCTTCGGCGAGGGGGTCTTCATCGGCCGCACCGCCGACGCCATGGGGACGAGCTTCGACGTCGTCTACCTGCTGGGCATGACCGAGGGCCTCATGCCGCCGCGGGGGAGGGACGACCCGCTGCTGCCCGACCGCGAGCGCACGGCCGCCGGCGAGGAGATGCCGCTGCGGACGAGCCGCCTGGACGAGGAGCGGCGAGAGTATCTGGCCGCTCTGGCCGCCGCGCCGGAGCGCGTCCTCATCTACCCGCGGGCCGACGTGCGGGGCCAGCGGGGGAAGCTGCCCTCGCGCTGGCTGCTGGAGGAGATGTCGCGGCTGGAGGGGAGGACGCTCTACAGCAGCGACCTCGACCCCCCGCCGTCGCGCGAATGGCTG
>DAOUEO010000112.1:0-5022 GCA_034430455.1 Dehalococcoidia bacterium
CCGAGGACGATGAGCTCGGGGTTGAGGATGTTGATGAGGCTGGCGATGCCCTCGCCCAGGCGGTGGCCCGCGGTGGTGATGATCCGGCGCGCGGCGGTGTCGCCGTCGCTCGCGGCGCGGTGGACGGCCTCGGCGGTCAGGGGAGGGCTCTCGGCGGCGATGCGGGCAAGGCGGGAGTCGGGCTCCCTGGCCACGAGCTCGCTGCCCTCGCGGGCGATGGCGAGCCCGGAGCTGTAGACCTCGAGGCAGCCGCGACGCCCGCAGCCGCAGGGGGGGCCGTCTTCGTTGAGGATGATGTGCCCTACTTCACCCGCTCCTCCCGACGCGCCTCCGTAGAGGGCGCCGTCGATGATGATGCCGCCACCGACACCGCTGCTGACGGTGATGAAGAGCATGTGACGGACACCGCGACCGGCGCCGAACCGGTGCTCGGCGACGGCGGCGGCGTTGGCGTCGTTCTCGAGGAAGCAGGGGACGCCGAGCGCTTGCTGGAGCCGCGAGGCGAGGGGGACGTCGCGCCAGCCGGGGAGGTTGGGCGGATGGGTGACGACGCCGCGCAGGTGGTCGACGGGGCCGGGGGCGGAGACGCCGACGGCTGTCAGTTGTCCCTCGCGGAGGCCGGCCCTGGTCAGGCTGTCGCGGAGGGAGTCGGCCATGCGGGCGATTACGGCGTCGACGCCTTGGTCGCCCAGGGTGGGACGGATGTCCTCGGCGAGGAGGGAGCCGGCGGCGTCGACGACGAGGGAGAGGATCTTGGTGGCGCCGAGGTCGATGCCGCCGAGGAGGCGGGAGGAGTCGTTGGTGGTCATCACGCGTAGACTCTACGCAGGCGGGGAGGTAAGAGCAAGTAGGGCCGACGTTGTTCGTGATGGGGGATGTCGGCGTTGTCGCCGCAACATGAACGTTCTTCTTCCCACCCACCCGCCCTAGGAAAGTCAACAAGATTCAGGGGGACACCCCCTGAAACCCCCGGCAGAGGGGAGTACCCCTCTGCACTCCCCCGACGGGACGCATCTATGCGGGCAGGCAGAGTCCCGACCCTACAAGATTGGGGATAATGCAGTAGGGCCGGGGTGTGACGCCCGGCCCTACGATGTCTCGTCTGTTGCGCTCTAGTACATGGGCATTTGCGGCTGGGGAGGCATCCCAGACATCGCATCTTTCTTTTCGGGGATGTCGGTCACGAGGCAGTTGGTGGTGAGGACCATGCCGGCGATGCTGATGGCGCTCTCAAGGGCGGCCCGCGTGACTTTCAGGGGGTCGATGATGCCCTTTTTCTGCATGTCGCCGAAGTCGTCGCGCTGGGCGTCGTAGCCCTGGCCGGCGGGCAGCTCTTTGACGGACTGCGCCATGACGGAGCCGTCCTTGCCGGCGTTGATGGCGATGCGGCGGAGGGGCTCTTCGAGGGCGCGGCGGAGGATGTTGACGCCGGTCTTCTCGTCGCCTTGCACTTTCAGCTTGTCGAGGGCGGGCAGGGCGTTGAGGAAGGCGACGCCGCCGCCGGCGACGATCCCCTCTTCGACGGCGGCGCGGGTGGCGGAGAGGGCGTCCTCGACGCGGTGCTTCTTCTCTTTGAGCTCGACCTCGGTGGCGGCGCCGACTTTGATGACGGCGACGCTGCCCGCGAGTTTGCCCAGACGCTCCTGGAGCTTCTCGCGGTCCCAGTCGGAGGTGGTGGCGTCGAGGGCGGACTTTATCTGGGCGATGCGGCCCTGAACGTCCTCGGCGGTGCCCTTGCCCTCGATTATGGTGGTGTCTTCTTTGCCGATGACGATGCGGCGGGCGCGTCCGAGGTCTTCGACGTTGACGGAGTCGAGCTTGCGTCCCAGCTCCTCGCTGATGACCTGGGCGCCGGTGAGGGCGGCGATGTCGCCGAGGTTTTCCTTGCGGCGGTCGCCGAAGCCGGGGGTCTTGACGGCGACTACGTTTATGGTGCCGCGCAGCTTGTTGACGGCGAGGGTGGCGAGGGCCTCGCCGTCGCAGTCGTCGCAGATCAGAACGAGGTTCTTGCTGACCTGAAGGAACTTCTCGAGGAGGGGGAGGATGTCGGCTACGGCGGAGATCTTCTTATCGGTTACGAGGATGTAGGCGTCCTCGACCTCGGCCTCCATCTTCTCGGGGTTGGTGACGAAGTAGGGGCTGATGTAGCCGCGGTCGAAGGCCATGCCTTCCACGTACTCGACCTCGGTGGCGATCCCCCTGGACTCCTCGGCGGTGATGACGCCGTCCTTGCCGACCTTTTCCATGACCTCGCCGATGAGGCTGCCGATGACTTCGTCGTTGTTGGCGGAGATGGCGGCGACCTGGCTCATCTGCTCGCGGGTGGTAACGGGGGTGGCTTCATCTTTCAGCGTGTCGACGATCTTGTTGGCGGCCGTCTCCAGTCCGCGCTTGAGGGCCATGGGGTTGGCGCCGGCGGCGACGTTCTTGAGGCCCTCCTGGACGATCGCCTGGGCGAGGACGGTGGCGGTGGTGGTGCCGTCGCCGGCGATGTCGTTGGTCTTGGAGGCGACCTCTTTGACGAGCTGGGCGCCGATGTTCTGGAAGGGCTCGTCGAGCTCGATGTCCTTGGCGATGGTGACGCCGTCGTTGGTGATGGTGGGGGCGCCGAACTTCTTGTCGAGGACGACGTTGCGCCCCTTGGGGCCGAGGGTGATCTTGACGGCGTCGGCGAGGGCGTCGATGCCGTTCTTGAGGGCTTGCCGCGCTTCCTGATCGAAGAGGAGTTGTTTAGCCATTGGTCACTCCTTGTGATGGTGTTTGGTCTGGTTGCTGGGGATATGTTAGCACTCTTTAGGGGAGAGTGCTAACAATATATATTTAGCGCATAGCAGCCAAAGGCGCAATAGTGTGGGGAACGATGATGGCGGAAAAAGGTGATGGTTCAAGGTTGGTGGGTGCGCTATTCATGGATTCAAACTCTATTCCAGCCTGATGGTCATGAGCTATTTGGTTCAACACGCTTTTGAGATGGGTGGTTCCCGCCTGCGGCGGGCAGGCCTTGAACCCCGCCAGAGGGGTCAAGCCCTCCGCCAAAGGCGGACAGGCTCTCTGGACTCCCCTGAGGCTGTGGCGAGCTGTTTTGTCGATGACTATAAGGCTGGGGCATGAGGCAACGGGTCGGGCACCCGCCTCTGGAGGGCCGGCAGGCAGGCCCCAGAACCCCCTGTACCGCCGCTCCCGCGAGCTCTTCGGTACCCTGCCGGCGGCGATGGGAAAGAGGACATCTCCCGCTGCTGCTCCTGTCAGCGGGAGATGCCGTTGTAGTACGCTTGTGCTCGCCGCGAAGGCGCGTCGCCGACTAGCCGCGGAACGCCGGCCTCTTGGCCAGGGCGGCGACGGCGGCGTCGCGGAGCTTCGTGGAGGCGTTCTTCAGTTGGTTGAGCTCGCTGGCAGTGAGCTTGCCGAACAGCTTGGCGGCCACTTCGTTGGAGAGGCTGAAGGCCTCGTCGAACTTCTTGACCCCGGCGGGCGTGAACTCGACGAGCCGCTTGCGGCGGTCCTTGGGGTCGCCGTGGGTCGTCACCCAGCCTTTGTTCTCGGCGCGGTCGACAAGGCCGGTGAGGCTGTTGGGCTCTTTCACCATCCAGTTGGCGAGCTCGCTGATGGCGAGGGGGCGCTGCTCATAGGCCAAGAGGGACAGCAGCTGGAGCTGCGGGAGGGATATGCCCTGGGCGATTAGGGCAAGCTCTTGGACCTTGAAGATGGCGTTGTACGCCTGGTAGAGCGCGTGCCACTCGCTTAGCCCCTTGATTTTGTCCACATCCGCTACTTTGGGGAAAACCGTCCTTGCTGCCACGACTCAAACCTCCATCTCTGCTGATGTACCCGCTTGTGAGGGGAATTCATGTTACCGCAATCCCACTCGCCAAGCAACCCGTTGATATGGCCACCGTCGATATCTCGAGGCCGCGGGCGGCGACGGATGGCCTTGACCTGCTTGAGAGAGACCTTCCCGCGACCGATTGACCGGATTGGAACCGTCATTCTACTCGTACCCGAATCCAACTTATGTGTCAAGTAGCACTCTTCTCATTAGTATGCTATGCTTCCCCTATGTCAGGTTCTTTGGCACGTGCGTGGACGCCGATGGGGAGACCGGCAATGGACGAAGAGGAGTTAGAGAGACGCCTACCCGAGATGCAAGAAGAATGGGCGTTGCTGAACGCCGCCTTCATCATCGCCCGCAAGGCGGGCGAGCGCGCTCTGGCGCGATGGGACGTGACGCTTCCCCAAGCGATCGTGCTGGAGCGCGTCGTCGACGCGAAGAAGCCCGTGCCCCTTACGCACCTGGCGCGGTTCATGTTGCAGGAGAGCCCCAGCGCTACCACTCTTGTCGACCGGATGTGCGAGCGGGGGCTCGTGGAGCGAACGCGCGATCCGAAAGACCGGCGCAAGGCGCTGATCGTTGCCACGGAGAAAGGCCGCCAACTGCGCAACGCGGCGCGGGCGGCTTTGAGCGAAGTCCACAACGAACTGTGGGGAGCGTTCTCGAACGGTGAGCGCGATACGTTCAGAGACCTACTCCGGAAGTTCCGCGGCCAGAACATCAAGCAGATAAGGTAACCTCAATCAATCGCGGCCCGCCCCTTTCCCCGGGGGATAGTTGCGGGAGCAGGCAGTACGTGGTTAACTGAGCGGGGGTGGACGCGGGATGTTCCCATCTGATATGTGGTCGCTGACAATCCCCTGTATCGATTCGATGGGAAGGAGCCCTCTGCACCCATCCCTTGCCGCTATGCTGGTTGATGCTATCACGCGGGCTAGATAGTCGTCAATGGTTAGTTTTACGCAATTTTGTATTGTCGGACCCCGTGGGCAAACGGTTATGTAGGAAGCTCCGCTGCGCTAACCATATACCCTGGCGAGACCTCGCATCGCGGAAAAGGGGGACGGCTGAAGGATGGAGAAACGGGGTTCGGCCGGCGACAGGCGATTTGTAACTGCCGAGGAGACGGCGGAGCGGCTGCGAGTGACCCTGAACACCGTGTATCGGTGGTGCCGGAGCGGGCGGCTGCCGGC
>DAOUEO010000113.1:0-2277 GCA_034430455.1 Dehalococcoidia bacterium
CGTAGCGACGCCAGGCGCGCACGACCTCCGCCGCGACCTGCTCCGGCGATAGCTCATCGGTGTGGACAGCGCAGTCGGCCAGGGCGTAGAGCGGCTGGCGCAGCCCCTTGAGCCAGCGGATGCGGCCCAGGGGGTCGCCGCCCTGGAGCAGGGGCCGCTCGGACTTGGGCCGCCCTCCCGGCTGCTGTAGACGCCGCCAGATCGTCTCCGGCCGCGCCTCCAGGCAGACGACGAAGCCGCCTTCGCCCATCGCCCGCCGGTTCTCCTCGGCGAGGACGACGCCGCCACCAGTGGCGACGACGACCCCCTTTTCACGGCAGACCTCCCGCAGGGCCTCCCGCTCGCGGCGACGGAAGCCGGGCTCGCCCTCGTCGGCGAAGATCTGGGGCACCGGCCGTCCCGCCGCCTCCTCGATCAGGTCGTCGAGGTCGACGGCGCGCCAGCGCAGCGCCTGGGCGACCAGCGGGGCCACCAGGGACTTGCCGCTGAACGAGAAGCCGGTGAGGAAGATTCGCTGCGGTCTTCTAGCGGGCATGGCTCACTTCGGGGGACGGCGCGGGCCGACCGTGCTCAGATAGGCGCGGTAGTTGCGGAGCGTCTCGTCGACGTGGTCGCCGCCGAACTTCTCGATTATCGCGCCGGCGAGGACTATGGCCACCACCGCCTCGCCGATGACGCCCGCCGCCGGTACGACGCAGATGTCGGCACGCTCGTAGTGGGCCTCGACCCGCTTGCCGGTCGTCAGGTCCGCCGAGGGCAGCGGCTTGGGCAGGGTGGCGATGGGCTTGAGGGCGGCCCGCAGGAGCAGCGGCTCGCCGTTGGTCATGCCGCCCTCGACGCCGCCGGCGCGGTTGGAGGCGCGGGGCCACGGCCTGTCGCCCCACTCCTCGACGGGCAGGATGACGTCGTGGGCCTGGGAGCCGCGGCTGCGCGCCAGCGCGAAGCCTTCCCCTATCTCGACGCCTTTGACGGAGGGGATGGCCGTGAGGGCCTGGGCGAGAAGACCATCGAGGCGGCGATCCCAGTGGACGTGGCTCCCCAGGCCGATGGGCAGGCCCGTGGACCATATCTCGAAGACGCCTCCCAGGCTGTCGCCCTGCTCGCGGGCGGCGTCGATGGCGGCGACCATCTTCTGCGCGGCCTGGGGGTCGGCGCAGCGCACGGGCGAGTCCTCCACCGCCCGCCAGTCGGGCTCGCCGATGACCTTAGATTCGATGCTCCCTATGGCGACGGTGTGGCTGCGCACCGCGATAGCGAACTCGCTCAGAAGGCGGCGGGCCACGGCGCCCACCGCCACGCGCGCCGCCGTCTCACGGGCGCTGGCGCGCTCCAGTATGGGGCGGACGTCGTCCTGGGCGTACTTCATGACACCGGGGAGGTCGGCGTGGCCGGGCCGGAGATGGGTCACCTTCTCTGGGGGCGACGCCGGGGCCTCCACCGCCATCACGTCGCGCCAGCTCTCCCAGTCGCGGTTGGCGATAAGCAGCGCGATGGGGCTGCCCAGTGTGCGACCGTGACGGACGCCGCCGACAATCCGCGCCCGGTCCTGCTCGATCTGCTGGCGGGCGCCGCGGCCGTGTCCGGCCTGCCGCCGCCGCAGGTCGGCCGCGATATCATCCTCGGACAGGGCCAGGCCGGCGGGCATGCCCTCGATGATTGCGGATAGCGACTCCCCGTGCGATTCGCCGGCGGTCAAGAAACGAAGCATAGCGTCCCTGCACCTCGACTTTGCGTAGTATTATGTCAACTGCTGCCCTCGCCGGCAGCCATGGCCTGCCGGGCAGCCACCAGCATCAGGTCCTCCGGCGCCGCCAGACCCGTCCACAGCTTGAACGAGGCGGCCGCCTGGTAGACAAGCATCGACAGTCCGCCGATGACGCGGGCGCCGCGGGCGCGGGCGGCCGCCAGCAATGGGGTGACCGGCGGATTGTAGACGAGGTCGAACACCAGCGCCCCCGGCGGGAGCATCTCCGCGGCGAGCGGGAGCTGTCCCTCGGAGCCGCTGTGTCGCATCCCGACCGGCGTACAGTTTACCAGAAGCCGGCAAGCGGTTGTTGCTTTCCGAAAGGATTCATCATCGGGACCGCAGGCGCGAATCGCGGCACCGGGGGCGAGCGACCGGAGCGTCGCGGCCAGCGCCTCGCTGCGGGTCGGGACGATGTCGCTGAGGGCTATCTCCGCGACCCCCGCTTCGACGAGGGCCACGCCGACCGCCCGCGCCGCGCCGCCGGCGCCCAGGACGACGGCCCGACTTCCCTGCGCCGAGAAGCCCGCCTC
>DAOUEO010000114.1:0-6364 GCA_034430455.1 Dehalococcoidia bacterium
AGGACTCAAGGGGACACCCCTTGAACCCCGGCTAAGGGGCTTCGCCCCTCTGCGCTCCTCCAGGCCCAGGTGAAATGAGCCGGACACGATGCCGGCCCGTACTTTACAAGTCCGGCGCCCGTTGGGTATGCTGAGCCCAATCCGAAGCGCGGCATCCACCCAGGGATCGGAGCCACCGTTGTTCACTGCCCCCCGCGGCACAGCCGACGTCTTACCGGCGGAGCAGCCCTACTGGCGGCGCGTCGTCAGCGAAGCGGAGGAGCTTTGCCGGCTCTACGGCTACGCCCGCATCGACACGCCGGTCTTCGAGGAGGCGGCGCTGTTCGAGCGCGGCGTGGGTGCGGCGACGGACATCGTCCAGAAGGAGATGTACGTCTTCGAGGACCGCAGCGGCGAGAGAATGGCCCTGCGACCGGAGGGGACGGCGAACATCTGCCGCGCCTACCTCCAGCACGGGATGCCGAACCTGCCCCAGCCGGTGCGCCTCTACTACCTGGCGCCCACCTTCCGCTACGAGCGGCCGCAGGCGGGGCGTCGCCGCCAGCACATGCAGCTCGGCTGCGAGGCGATCGGCGAGGCGGACGCGGCCCTCGACGCCGAGATGATCGAGCTGGCCTGGCGCCTCTACGAGAGGCTGGGGCTGAAGGACCTCGTCCTTCTCCTCAACACCATCGGCGACCGCAAGTGCCGTCCCCGCTATCTCAAAGCGCTGAAGGCGCACTACAAGGGCCACCTGAAGGCCCTCTGCAACGACTGCCGCGACCGCTACGAGCACAACCCTCTCCGCCTCCTCGACTGCAAGCAGGAGAGCTGCCGGCCGGTGATCGCGTCGGCGCCGCGGATGAGCGATCACCTCTGCGACGAGTGCCGCGACCACTTCGACGCCCTCTGCGGCTATCTGGACGCGCTCTCCGTCCCCTACCGGCTCGACCCCCACCTGGTGCGGGGTCTCGACTACTACACGCGCACGGTCTTCGAGATCCAGCCGCGGGGAGGCGGCGCGCAGAGCACGATCGCCGCCGGCGGCCGCTACGACGACCTGATCGAGGAGTTGGGCGGCAGGCCGACGCCCGCCATCGGCTTCGCCACCGGCATCGAGCGGATAGTGCTCAACATGAAGCGCCACAAGTCCCCTGTTCCGCCGCAGCCGGCCCCCGACGTGTACGTGGCCCACCAGGGCCCCCGAGCGCGAGCGGAGGCGGTGCGGCTGGCCGGCCTGCTCCGTCGCGAAGGGGTGGCGGCGACGATGGCGGTGGGAGAGCGCAGCCTGCGGTCGCAGATGCGGCAGGCGAACACGATGGGCGCCGCCTACGTGCTCATCCTGGGCGAGGAGGAGCTGGCTAAGGGGACGGTGCAGGTGCGGAAGATGGCGGACGGCAGCCAGCGGGAGGTCGCGTCGGGAGAGATCGCGGCGTTACTGCGGGGCGCTCTGGGCAGGGCTTAGGCGCGGCGCGTCCGGCAACCCCCCAGCCTGTGGTATAATTGACCCAGCTAAGAAGGCGGAACCCCGATGCGTCGGGGTTTCAATCTGTATGGACGGAATCATATGCTGGACCGACTGCAATCCCTCGCCGACCGCTATGAAGAGCTAACAGCAGCGATGGGGCGCCCGGAGGTGGCCTCCGACTACGAGCGACTCCAGACGCTGGCCAAGGAACGCGCCTCGCTGGAGGAGATCGTCTTCCTCTACCGGCGCTACCGCGAGACGGACGCCGAGATCGACGACGCCCGCCACCTGGCAGACGAGGTCGGCGACCCCGAGATGGAGTCGTTCGCCCGCGAGGAACTGGAGAGGCTGACCGCGAAGAAGGACAGCCTGACCCAGGACATCAAGCGCGCCCTCTTGCCGCCCGACCCGCGCGACGAGAAGGACGTCATCGTCGAGGTGCGCGCCGGCACCGGCGGCGACGAGGCGGGGCTGTTCGCCGCCGACCTCTATCGCATGTACTCCCGCTACGCCGAGACGCGCCGCTGGGATGTCGAAGTGCTCTCCCGCAGCGAGAGCGGGATCGGCGGCTTCAAGGAGATCATCTTCGAGGTGAAGGGGCGAGGCGCCTACTCGCGGCTCAAGTACGAGAGCGGCGTCCACCGCGTGCAGCGGGTGCCGCTCACCGAGTCGCAGGGGCGCATCCACACCTCGACCGCCACCGTCGCCGTCCTCCCCGAGGCCGAAGAGGTCGACGTCAAGATCAACGAGGACGACCTCCGCGTCGACATCTTCCACAGCAGCGGGCACGGCGGCCAGAACGTCCAGAAGGTCGCCACCGCCGTCCGCCTGACGCACATCCCGACCGGCACCGTCGCCGCCTGCCAGGACGAGCGCTCGCAGTGGAAGAACCGCGTCCGCGCCATGGCGGTGCTGCGGGCCCGCCTCTTCGACATGGAGCAGAGCCGCCAGGACCGGGAGATTACCGAGACGCGCCGCTCCCAGGTGGGCACGGGCGAGCGGGCGGAGAAGATCCGCACCTACAACTACCCGCAGGACCGCGTCACCGACCACCGCATCGGCCTGACGCTGCACAATCTCCCCGAACTCCTCGACGGCAAGCTCGACCCCCTGATCGACGCCGTCTCCACCAGCGAGCAGGCCCGGCTGCTGGAGGAGCAGCTCGCGTGAAGCTGGCGGACGCCCTCGCCGCCGCCCGACGACGCCTCGTCGCCGCCAGCATCGAGGACGCCGATCTAGAAGCCGAGGTGCTGCTCAGACACGTCCTCGGCTGGCAGCGCCACCAGCTCTACGCCCGCCTCCAGGACGACCTCGACGATGCCCACAACGCCGCGCTCCAGGCCCTCGTCGAGCGCCGCCTGGACCATGAGCCCACGGCCTACATCGTCGGCCGCAAGGAGTTCTACGGGCTGGAGATGGAGACGACGCCCGTCGCGCTCATCCCCCGTCCGGAGACGGAGCTGCTGGTGGACGAGGCGTTGCGGGCGGCCAGGGCCAACGCCGAGGCGCGACCGCCCGTCATCGTCGACGTGGGGTGCGGCTGCGGAGCGATAGCGGTCGCGCTGGCGCACCATCTGCCGGAGGCCGTCGTCTACGCGCTCGACGCATCGGCCGAGGCGCTGGCCCTGGCCGCCCGCAACGCCTCGAACCTCGGCCTCAGCGAGCGCATCCGCTTCCTCCAGGGCGACCTGCTCCACCCCCTGCCCGAGCCGGCCGACGTCATCGTCGCCAACTTACCTTATGTAAAGAGCGGCGATTGGGAGACGCTGCCGCCGGAGATCCGCGAGCGCGAGCCCCGGGCGGCCCTCGACGGCGGGGCCACGGGCACCGAGGTCGTCGAGAGGCTACTGCGCGGGGCGCCGCGCCATCTGCGGGAGGGCGGCGTGCTGCTGGCGGAGATCGGCTGGGACGAGGGGGAGCGTGTCGTGGAGGTAGCGCGGGAGTGCTTCGCGAGGGCGCGCGTCGCCGTCAAGAAAGACCTGGCGGGTCTCGACCGCCTGCTGGTAGTGGAGTCGTAGGACGAAGGCGGAATCAGGCCGAGGCGAAGGAGCGGCCCTCGGTCTTAACCGCGGGGGCGACCATCAACTGCACCTGCTGGAACTCGCGGATATTCCCCGCGCCGCAGACTCCCAACGCGGTGCGCAGGACGCCGGCCAGATTCTCGGTGCCGTCGCTGCGCGAGGTGGGGCCGTGGAGGACCTTCTTCAGGGTGCTGCGCCGGCCCACCTGCACGCGGGTGCCGCGCGGCAGCTCGGGATGGGGCGCCGACATCCCCCAGTGGTAGCCGCGCCCCGGCGACTCCTCGGCCACAGCGAGGAGCGTCCCCAGCATGACGGCGTCGGCGCCGGCGGCGAGCGCCTTGCACATGTCTCCTCCGGCGTGGATGCCGCCGTCGGTGATTATGGGTACGTAGCGCCCCCTCTCGCGGAAGTACTCGTCGCGGGCGGCGGCGCAGTCGATGGTGGCGGTAACCTGGGGCACGCCGATGCCCAGCACCTCGCGCGTCGTGCAGATGCAGCTCGGCCCCACGCCGACGAGGACGGCGGCGACGCCGGTCTCCATCAGCTCCTTGCAGGGGCTGTAGCTGACGGTGTTGCCGACGACGACGGGGACGGGCAACTGCTGGCAAAGCCTGTCGAAGCGCAGGCCTTCCAGGCTGCGGGAGATGTGTCGGGCGGTGGTGACGGTGGACTGGACGACGAAGACGTCCACGCCGGCCTCGACGGCAAGGGGAGCGAACTTCTTGGCATGGGCGGGGGTGCAGGAGACAGCGCAGAGGGCGCCCTGGCGCTTGATCTCGCCTATCCTCTCGCCGATGAGCTCGACACGAATCGGCTGGGAGTATATCTTTTGCAGGAGGGCGCCCACGTCGCTCATGTCGGCGGCCGTAATCTCCGACAGCACGCCTTCGGCGTCTTCGTAGCGGGTCTGGACCCCCTCCAGGTTGAGGACGGCGAGGCCGCCGAGCTGGTTGAAGACGACCGCCGACCGGGAGTCGACGATGGCGTCCATCGCGGCGGCGATGAAGGGCAGGGGCAGCTTGAGGTCGCCGAGGGTGAGGGAAGTGTCGGTCATCTCAGGGTTGAGGGTCACGTCGCCGGGCACGATGGTGACCTCGTCGAATCCGTAGGCGCGCCGCATCTGCTTGGCCCCGGGAGGCGCCGCGATATCCTCTTCGCGGACGATCGTCGACGCCAGCGATGCCGGCACGTGGGGGGAGAGCTCTTGCCAGCCGGCGTCCCTCATTTTGCTACCCTCCCTCGTCCTAAAAAGATACGATACGATAGGCTATGGAAAGGGGATGGTTTTTGTAACTTTAGCAGGATCGAGGGGGAGCGGTCAACGGCAAAAGGGGCTTCCTGCGCTATAATTCTAGAACGTGATTAGACAAATAAGCATTTCCTTTACATAATGCCTACGCTTTACCTAGTGGCTACCCCTATCGGCAACCTGGAGGACATCACCCTCCGCGCCCTGCGCGTCCTGAGTGAGGTCGACCTCATCGCCGCCGAGGACACGCGCACGACGCGCAAGCTGCTCTCCCACTACGACATCCACACTCCCCTGACCAGCTACAACGACCGCAACAAGCGCGCCAAGACGCCCTACGTCCTGGAGCAGTTGGGCCGGGGCGACGTGGCGCTCGTCTCGGAGGCGGGCACCCCGACGATCAGCGACCCAGGGCAGGACCTCGTCGTCGCCGCCTACGAGATGGGGGCACAGGTGGTGCCCGTGCCGGGCCCGTCCGTGGTGACGGCGGCGCTGGCGGCGGCGGGGCTGCCGTCGCGCATCTTCACCTACCTGGGATTCCTGCCGCGGCAATCAGGGGCTCGCCGCCGCCTCCTGCGATCGGTCGCCGGGCGGCCGGAGACGCTGGTCGCGTTCGAGGCGCCTCACCGCCTGCGCGACTCGCTGGCGGACATGCAGCAGGAGCTGGGCGACCGACCCATCGCCGTCTGCCGCGAGTTGACAAAGCTGTACGAGGAGGTCTTCCGCGGCTCCATCTCAGCGGCCCTGGAGCGGTTCGCGGAGCCGCGGGGGGAGTTCACCCTGGTGGTGGCGGGGGCCGAAGCGTCGCAGCGGCCGGGCGACGACGCCGACAACGAGGCGAGCGCGCGGGAGGAGATGCGCCGTCTGCGCGGGCGCGGGGCCACCGCCCAAGAAGCGATCGCCACGCTCTCCCGTCGCTACGGCCTCCCGCGGCGGCGCCTCTACCAGATCTGGCTCAGCCTGGAGTAACGCCCCTGACGAAGCGCCGCGCCGAGAGCACATGGCACATGTAGTCGTAGCTATCATCCTTGGTATCATCATCGGCCTCTTCTCCGGCCTCTTCGGCGTGGGCGGGAGCAGCATCGCCACGCCGCTCTTGCGCATCTTCCTCGGCGCGTCTCCTCTCATCGCCCTTGGCTCGCCGCTCCCCGTTACCCTGCCGGTGGCGCTCTCGGGGACGTTTGTCTACCAGCGTCACGGGCTCATAAGCTGGCGGGTGGTGGCCTGGACGGCGATCGGCGGCATGCCCTGTGTAGTGCTGGGCTCGGTTCTGACCAGGTGGGTGCCGGGGCACGGACTCATGCTTATCGTGGCAGCGTCCATGGTCGTGGCGGGATGGCAGATCCTGCAGCCTTCCGCGTCTTCAGGGGTCGACAGCGCGGTCTGGCGACGCCCACCCGTCGCCATTCTCCTGGCCGTTGCGGTCGTCATCGGCCTGCTATCGGGGCTACTCGCTATCGGCGGCGGCTTGTTCATGATCCCCGTCTTCATCTTGCTGCTGGGGGCAGACATGCGCCAGGCGGCGGCGACCTCGCTGGCCTGCGTGGCCTTCCTGGCGGTGCCGGGCACGGTAACGCACGCCCTCCTCGGCCACATCGACGGCTGGCTCTCCCTCCAACTGGCCCTGGCGGTCATACCGGCGACCTA